>QKGK01000393.1 GCA_003250455.1 Chloroflexota bacterium
CTCGGTGAAGGCTTTCTGGATCGGGTCGATGGTGTTGACTTCACTCATGCCCTCTACCGTCTCTATCTCGTGACCATCCGCCTGAGGTGCCATCATGACACAGGTTGGCACCAGTTTTCCATCCAACAGGACGGAACAGGCACCGCATTCGCCGGTTTCACAACCATGCTTTACGCTCCAGATGCCGGCACGTCGTAAGGCTGCCAACAAGCTTTCATCCTGGATGACAACCAGGTCGGTATCTTTTCCGTTTAGTTTGAAATTTATATTCATCGGTTCCCTCCTATCCCTGCGCATCCAATGCCTGGGTTAAAGCCCGGCTGACCAATACTTCTGCCATGGCTTTGCGGTACTCCACGCTTCCACGGTAATCCGCAACGGGAGCTGCCTGGTCCGCGGCCATCTTGCCTACCCGTGCAACCAGATCGGCATTCAACTGCTTTCCGACCACCAATGCTTCCACATCCGGCAATCGTACCGGTGCCGGGTTGGAACCGGCTAATGCCAGTCCTAAGTTACTACAGACACCATCCTGAACTGCCAATACAGCCACAGCAGCCACAATTGCTTTGTCGCGTGGGGTGCGGCTGACACGTGCAATCGCACCCTGAGAGCCTGGTTGGGATTTGAAACTCACTTCCATGATCGCTTCCCCCGGCAATAACACCTTGCTGCAATCCTTCATCCACTCCTGCAACGCGACCTGCCGGGTGTGCCATTCATTTTTCTGCACGGTGACCACGGCATCCAATGCCATTAATGCCAACGAAAAGTCCGGCGGGTTTTCAGGATTGGTGATTGCCCCGGTAATGTTTGCCAGGTTCCTCAAGCCCAGGGTAGCGGTCAGGTAAGCTGCTTCTGACAGCACACCTCCCGCCTGGGATTTAATTAAATCGGATTGATAAACATCCTGCAGGGTGGATAACGCGCCGATCTTAACCAGGCCATCCTCCAGCTTGATGTAGTTGAGGTGTAGCTTTTCAAGATCAACAAAGGCTTCCGCTTCCAGGTCATTCAATGCCGTGGGTCTGGGGCTTACTGCCAAAGGAGCGGTGTGAATATCGGAGCGGCTCAAAAGTTGATGTGCTTCTGACCAGTTTTCTGGTCTATGGAATTCTCTTGTCTTGGACATAGATCTCCTTTCTGATGTTCAATTTTTTTTGCATCAAACCACCTGATAAATCAGAGGTTGTTGATTTACAAAATTAACCAAATTGACATAGTCGCCACTGCGGTCCGGTAATTGGTTGGGATCAATGCTGCCAGAAGCGGTGTGCGGTGTCAGGACGATATTCGCTTCCGGGTTTCGGGCTAATGGGATTAAAGGACTTTCCATATTGATCGGTTCCCAATCAAAAGTATCGGTTGCCACACCAGCCAGTTTCCCGGAAGCCAATGCCTCAGCGACATCTTTTTCATTATAGATACCGCTGGCTCCACAACTGACCAGGCAGGCTCCGGTTTTCATCTGGCTGATGAATTTTTGGTTAACAATCCCTGCCGTTTCCGGCATGAATGGCAGCAACATAGCCACATAATCACTTCGGGCCAGCAGTTCTTCCTGGCTGGTATAGTGGATATTCAAATCTTTTTCCGCAAATTCAGAGAGTCGGGAACGTTTATGATATAGCACCTTGCACTCAAATCCTTTTAACCGGCGAGCCAATTCAATGCCAATTTCACCAAAACCGATAATACCAATTGTCTTACAATATAGTGTACCGATTGATTGCCTTCCCGTAAAGTTAATAGCAAAGGTATCTTCATCACTCCTTCTGGGAGCCATTCCCCAATTCTTATCCAGGGTGATAACATGCATGGCTTCCCGTAAGCGCTTCGCCAAAGTCAACATCTGGGTGAGCATGTGTTCCGAAACCATGACCGTCATTTCGGCATATAACAGACTTTTATACCAGCTTCCCGGGCTGCCTCAAGGTCCACGTCATAAATCTGTGAACCCAGGCGCTGGATTAATTGCAAGTCCTTTCCTGCTGCGATAATATCCGCATCGATCACATCACTTCGTTCGGTGATCAGGAATTGTTTCCCCGGCAGGTTCTGAATAATTTCCGCTTTTTGGGGATCGCGCGACATGGTGATCTCAAATCCCGACGGCGCACCATCCAGCGCCGATTGTTGATGACGTTCACCGCGATGGGTTACGAATAACACCTGGTATGCCATATTTTCTCCTGTTAAAAAAATTAAACCGTATCTATTTTCTTCCCCGCCATTAACAAGCCTACTTGTTCGATCATATCCGGGTCAGGCGACACTTCACCCATGATCTGACCTTCATACATGACCAGAATCCGGTCACTGAGCCCAAAAATTTCTTCCAGATCTGTGGAGATCAACAGGATGGCTGATCCTGAATCCCGTTCTTCAATAATCTGCTGGCGTACAAATTCCGTCGCGCCGATATCGATCCCACGGGTGGGTTGGTTGACCAGTAAGAATTTCGGTCGCCGGTCCAGTTCCCGTGC
>QKGK01000218.1 GCA_003250455.1 Chloroflexota bacterium
ATTATGGAGCCAGCGCAATGGTGATCCTCGTAGTCCTGCATATGCTGCGGGTGATTTTCTACGGTGCTTACAAATTCCCCCGCGAGATGACCTGGATCACCGGCGCTTTGCTGCTGCTGATCGTGGTTGGATTTGGATTTACCGGATATTTGCTCCCCTGGGACCAAAAGGCATACTGGGCCACAACCGTCGGCACCCGGATCGCAGGGACTGCTCCCTTAATCGGGGATTTTATCCTGCGGGTGATGCGCGGCGGGCAGGAGCTCTCCGAGGTCACTTTGGCGCGCTTTTTCGGGGTGCATGTATGGGCGCTGCCCACCCTGCTGTTTTCACTGATCGGGATCCACCTGTACCTGATCATCCGCCTGGGGATCAGCGCCCCGCCCAAAAAAGGGGAGAAACAAGGGGACAGCCATGAATGAGCAAGAAAAACAGCAATATCTAGAAGACTATAAGAAGGAGAAAGAAAAAGGGGTATATTTCTTCCCGGACATTATCTTCAAAGATGCGGTTATCAGCCTGATCATCTTTGGGGTGCTGGTCGCCCTGGCCTATTTTATCGGGGCTCCGTTAGAGGCTCGCGCCGATCCAACCGACACAACCTACACCCCCCGTCCGGAATGGTACTTCCTGTTTCTGTTCCAGCTGCTGAAATACTTCCCCGGCGACCTGGAAGTCATCGGCGTGGTGGTGATTCCTACGCTGGCGATCCTGGTGATTTTCGCGCTGCCGTTCCTGGATAAAAAAGCTGCCCGGCATTATTCCAGGCGCCTGGGCGTGATCCTTGGCGCAGCGGCAGGCGTGATTGGTGTGATCGTGCTGACAGCCCTGTCGGTGATCGAAGCGCCGCCTCCGGCGCAGACCGCGTCTGGCAATCGGACCGCCGACCTGTACCTTCAGAATTGCGCCGGGTGCCATGGGCCAGCCATCAACGTTCCTGAAGACACCAACCTGCACGAGATCATCGCCCAGGGCACACATGAGGGGATGCCCCCTTGGAACGCCGACCTGACCAATGAGCAGATAGACGCACTGGTGGGATTCATTCTCTCTCCGGCCGGCAGCAATGTATTTGGCCGCACCTGCGGTGAATGTCATGTGGCGACCGAACTGGTTGGGGTTAATCCACTCGAGCTAAAGGACGCTCTCCAGCTGGGTCCAGCATTCAGCCCACACAACGAACTGGAAGTTCCGCAGTGGTCCAATGTATTAAGCCCTCAGGAACGCTCCGCCCTTTTGAATTTCCTGGTGGCGCCTGACGGGCAGCGCCTGTTTGTGACCAACTGCGCCACGTGTCACGGCAACTCAGTCTCCTTCTCCGGAAGCGAGGAGGAACTCGCCGCAGTAATTTCCGAAGGCGGTATGCACCTTGAAATGCCCGCCTGGCGGGATCGGCTGCCGGAAGCAGACCTGCTTACCCTGGCAAACTACGTAGTTGACCCGGCCCAAAACCCGGACGGCGAAGCGCTCTACGAGCAAAACTGCACTGCCTGCCACTTCGACCGCATCCCGCAAGCTGCATCCGTCGACGAGGCTTACGAGATCATCCTGGAAGGCGGTTCGCATGAGACCATGCCGGTATGGGGGGATATCCTGACGCAGGAGCAGATCAACGCCCTGGCTTCCTACACGCTGCAGTCTTCACAGGGTACCGGAGCTGAAGTCGGCCGACAGCTGTTTGTCGAAAACTGCTCCTCCTGTCATGGAGATTTTGGAGAGGGTGGGCCTAATCCCTCGCTCCCCGGCGACGTGATTGCGCCAATCAGCACCTCAGAATATCTCAGCACCCGCGATAACGCTACCCTCACAGCGATCATCTCCCAGGGGCAGCCCAACTTCGGTATGTCTCCGTTTGGCCTGTCTTTCGGAGGTCCGCTGGATGAAAGCGA
>QKGK01000352.1 GCA_003250455.1 Chloroflexota bacterium
ATGGGAGCGCACAAACGCGGTACGCCGATGCTGGCTACTTCCGGTTACCTGGCAGTGGTCGACGCTGACGAATGTATCGGCTGTGCCTCTTGCGAGGACTACTGCAAGTTTGGGGCGCTCTCGATCGGGGATGAGGAATTCATGGTGGTGGATACCGCACTGTGCATGGGCTGCGGGGTGTGCGAGAGCAAATGCCCGCAGGAAGCTATCCGCCTGGAAGCTGCCCCGGAGAAGGGCATTCCGCTGGAGATCGAGAAGCTGATGGAATCCGCTGCGGTGGGTAGGTAGGGATAATAGGCCAATTGTCTGGGGGAGTGGCTGCTTAAATTTGAAAATGGCTTCAAGACCCCTGGTTTTTCCAGGGGATTCTTCCCAGTTGTCGGTATGGCAAATGTGCTGAGACAGTAACAAATCTGCAAGGATATGCGTGTTTTTTGCGGAAGTACCTTGGGGTATAATCAAAAAGTCTTATTGAGCAGCTTTATTCCCATTGAGAATTCATCGCGCCAAAGCACTTCATTGATCAATACAATTCAGGAGAAGGAGTCCCCATGCCAGGAAAGCGGATGGGTTCAGGAAGCCGGGGAGGCAGCCGGGTACGCAGCAGCAGGCCGGCTGCACGTTCCCGCAGCGTCCCCCGGAGACAAACCGCCGTGCGCACCACGCGCCGGAGCGTCAGCCCCAGCAGGGTGAGCAGCAGGGCCGTCAAGCGGTCCAACACCCGCAGCAGGTCTCAGAGCATTTCCTCGCGGCCGCGCCCAACGGTACGCCCTGTAAGCGTGCCTAAAAAGCGCATGCCCGAAGCGCGGGTCAAAGCGATGCGGGAAGTCCCCGTGCGCCCGACTCGCGCTGCTCCGCGGCCTTCCAGCAGGGATATCAAACAGAGCGCTAAAAGAGCGGTTGGCACTGCCGTTGCTGTGGCTGCCGCCGGGCAGCTCCTGCGGCTGAATACGGCCGCCGCCGCGCCCCAGGTAGTCTACCTGGCGGACTCGCTGCAATCTTCCATGGACGAGCTGGAAAACCGGGCGGGTATGTCCGATGTGTGGGAAGATGTCGCTAACCTGGATGCCAACCTGAGCCATGCCCTCAGCCTGCTGGAAAGCGCCCGCGACAAAGGCTATATGTTCCAGGCAGACCTGGAAGACATTGCCTACGATGTGATGAGCCGTTGGCAAAAAGTGCGTGGTAATGTGGAAACCAACATCACCACACAGAGCCAGCAGGCATTTTCTTATTTGAATCCGATCAATCAGAAAGTCAGCTATCTGAACTCCGTCCTGGGGAATGCCTCGCAGGCAGAAACAGCCCTCACGCAGACCGAGCAGGAAGTGCGCAGCGCGCTCAACTCTGTCGCCCAGATCGAGCGCACCATCACGGCTACCTACGACGACCTCGAAAGCCAGACCAATCAACTGGTCTCCCGCCTGACGCACATCCACTGGATGCTGACCCAGCGCGATGAAGCCAGCTTCTCCTGGATGAAAGACGAAGAGCTGTATATGGCGGTCAAGGCCCGTTGGGATAAAGAAGGCAAGGACGACCCGGAAGGGATCCTCTACCTGACCACCCAACGGCTGATCTTTGAGCGCAAGGAAAAAGTAGCCACCAAAAAGGTACTGTTCATCGCCATGCAAAAAGAGCTGGTGCAGGAAGTGCTTGGCTCTCAGCCGGTGGACAAGATCGAGAATGTCAAGGCGCAGAACAAAGGGGTCTTCGGTCACCAGGACTTTCTGGAAGTGGATTTCGGCCAGAGTGTGGTGCCCTTCCATATAGACGGGCAGGATTCCAAGGACTGGGTGGTGTGGATCAAGAACGCCCAGGCCGGCAAACTGGATGAAGACCGGGCCACCGGCAGCAAGCTCTCCTTTGCCGACCTGACCGGCGATCT
>QKGK01000331.1 GCA_003250455.1 Chloroflexota bacterium
CGATACCGTTGCTGTCCACATGGATGTGGCCGCTTCGGTGGATGCCATGCTGCGCGGCTATGATGCCCCACCGGAAGTCCGCGCCCGCCAGGAGGACGGCACGATCCAGAAGACCGCTGCCCCCCGCATTGTGGGCAAGGGCAGCCAGCGCAGCTCGATGAGCAGCCAGGGGCCGCTGCGCCGGCGCAACGGCGAAGCTGTCTCCGAAACACCGATCCAGGAAAAGACCAAAACCCCGCGCGAGCAGCTCTATGAGAGCGGGCTTTCTCCCCTGCGCCGCGAGCCGGTGCGCATCTTTGCCTACGGTTTGGACCGCTCCCGCTTGAGCCGGGCGGCCAATTACCTCGGTGTGCCGGTCGAACTCGTCAAGGAACTGGGCAGCGCTCAGATGCTGGTCACGCTGCGGAACTACTACCGCAAGCGCCAGCGCATTATCGTGGATGCCGAACGGCGGGGGATGCCGGTGCATGTCTTGCGGGCCAACACGGTGGAGCTGACCGCTGGTGGCCCTGTAGATACTTCCCCTAACGGGGAAATTGTGGACCAGACCCGGAAGGCGATTGAAGCGGTGCTCAACGGCGAGCGTTGGGTGGAACTGCCCCCGGCAGCCTCCCGCATCCGCCGCCTGCAGCACCAGATGGCCAACGAAGCCGAGCTGGTCTCTCATTCCTATGGCAAGGAACCGAACCGGCGCGTGCGCATTTTCAGGGAATGACAGAAGCGGCGAAAGCCGCTTTTGTTTAAGAGAAGACGAAGTATCTCAATGATAAGCAATACCAACGAATCGAAAAGCACTATCAGGCAGAACTGAGGCGCAATGTTCATCACACTGGAAGGGCCGGAAGGCAGTGGAAAAACTTCTCATCTGGACCGTTTGGCGGAGGCGATCCATCAGGCGGGGTATGAGGTCATCGTCACCAGGGAACCAGGGGGGACCCGGATCGGGAACGAGATACGTAATACCCTGCTGAGCCTGAAAAACACCGAGATGCACCCGGCCACGGAGATCTTGCTATTTCAGGCTTCACGGGCGCAGCATGTCCACGAGCTGATCCTCCCTGCCCTGGCGGAGGGGAAAGTGGTGCTGTGCGACCGTTTTGCTGATTCGACCATCGCTTACCAGGGGTATGGCCACCAGACCGATCTGGAAGAACTCACCCGCATCATCCGCTTTGCCACCGGCGGCCTGGATCCCGACCTGACCCTGCTGCTGGATGTGGACATCGAGACCGGGTTGGCGCGCCGCTCCAGCGATAAGGGCAGCTGGAACCGGCTGGATGCCAAGGAGATCGCCTTCCACAAACGTGTGCGCCAGGGCTACCTGAAAATGGTGGCTGCCCAGCCCGCACGCTGGGAAGTGGTGGACGCATCCCGTTCGCTGGAAGAAGTGCAGCAGGCGCTGCAGCGAGTGGTGCTGGCCCGGCTGGCACAAAAATCCAGGTAAGAGCAGTCCTGCATTGTGTGAGGGGCCAAAGGTCCCTCTAAAAGCCCTAACCTTTTTGCACCACGGCCAGCAGATGGGGTCCCAGGTCCCAAGCACCGGGCTGGGCGCAGGCTTCCAGCTCCATTTCCAGCAGGAAGGCCCATTTTTCCTCGTCCTGGCGAATTTCGGCGAGCGGCTGGTTGTAGTTGAGCGAGAGAGCGTGGGATGCAGCCATGTCCAGGATGGCGACTTCATGCTGCTGGAGCCAGTCGCGCAGCTCCTGCGACTGGAACATATGCAGGTAATGTCCCCGGTTGTCAAAGGTTTCGGGCAGCAGGTTCCCGCTGGAGATCACCCGCCGGTTGATCTCTGCCGGAATATCCCGCACGACCCCGATCAGGGCGCTGTGGATCGTCCCCCATAGGCTCATCACGCTGAAGAGCAGCTTTCCGCCGGGTTTGAGCACCCGCAGGCATTCGGATAACGCCTGGTCGCGCTGGTCCAGCGCATAGCTGAGCGGGCCGCCGTAAGCCACGACATGATCGAACTGATCCACTTCAAATTGGTTCAGGTCGCAGATATCGGCCACCTGCCAGTCTTCCACGGCCTGCTCAAAGCCGTACTGCTGGGCATAGGTTTTGTTCAGTTCGACCTGTGTAGGCGAAACATCGCTGACCAGTACCTTTGCCCCCAGTTCGGCCAGTATCTGGGTAAAGCGCCCCGGCCCCGCACCGATTTCCAGTACGCGGTCCCCTGGATGGATATGTTTTTTCAGATA
>QKGK01000149.1 GCA_003250455.1 Chloroflexota bacterium
CACTATTGGCATAAAAATGGTGACAGCCTGCAGCTGACCAGCAGACCAGGTTATCACCAAATCCAGAAAAGAGGGCTTATATGACAGAAATAACAGCAGTAGAACGATCCGTATTGAATGCTTCCATGTTCGTTGTAAAAGAAGAACTTTACAACGAACACGGAAGGACGATGTACTGACCCCAATCGACGTGACAAACTGCACCATATTTGCACCCAAACAGGATAAAACGCCTTAGACACCCCCACTCCACCCATAGATAAAGGGGCTTCCTTTGATAGGAAGCCCCGCAAATGGTGGGCCCGGAAGGATTCGAACCTTCAACCAACCGGTTATGAGCCAGGTGCTCTGCCATTGAGCTACGGGCCCCTATTGCACCCTAGATTGTAACCCGGATGAAGTAGTTCTTCAAGTTCTCAGGGATGGTTATCGCAATTCAGGGGCGAATACCAAACTGTGCTTCTTCAAAAGGCGCAGATTCCGGCAGCAGCAGGCCTTCATCTTTCCCCAATAAGATTTGGTCGAAGAACGCAACCGTATAAGTATTGATCAGCGCCAGCCCGCGCTCTGCCGGAATTGGCCCCTTTAGCCCGATCCTGCTTGCCAGGGGCGTCAGCAAAGGGGTGCTGGTAAAGTCATGGTGCGTGGTCCCCGCAATCCGGAACTCGGTCACCTCCCCGTCAGAAGCGTTTATCAACTCTCCCACCCGCAAAAAGTTGTTTTTGTGTGCTTCCTGGTCTGCCCATTCAGCGCTGTGCATCAGCAAAAAAGGCTGGTTAAGCCCACCGGAAACCACCTCGTCGGACACCGGTTCAATCCACAGGTCCATCATCAATGCGGCTTTGCAGCGCGAATCGGTGCTGCAAAACTCAGCTGTGGCCCCGCCGCCCGTGGAATGTCCAAAAATGCCGATCTTATCAAAATCCAGCCGGCCAGAAAGCGCCCAGTCTTCCTCCACTGCATCTCGCCGGGCCAGTTCGTCCAGCACAAAGCCGATATCCCCGGCCCATTGGCGCACCAAGCGGTTGGAGGCCTGGTCATATTCTTCCTGGGAAACCCCTTTCGGGAGGGCTGCAGCATCCTGGGGCATCTGCCGTCCATCCGGGAAGACCGTCATGATCGCCCCATAGGTATGATCGATCCCCACCACCACATAACCCTGCGAGGCCAATTCTTCCACCTGGTAGATATTCTGCTCCTTGAATCCCGACCAGCCATGAGAAAATACCAGCAGCGGAAACTTTCCGCCGCCCTCTGCCGCCGGTGCGTCCAGATAGGCATTCCCATGCACATATTTGAGATGGCTAAGCGCAAAAGAGGGCAAGCCGAAAAATTCAGCAATCTTTGGGCCGGCAGCGTCAATATCCGACATCACCGGGGCCTGGACGGTTCCATCGGTCGATTCCGTGGGATACCAGACCTGCACCATGATCTCGCGGGGCGCATTGGCATCCGGGCCGTAGATTTCTGTCCGCGAATCATCCACCAGCGGAAAGATGGTCGTGCCCACCTGATAAGGTCCGGTGATGGGAAATGGGTCCGGGATAGGCAGCAGCCAGCCGCCCGCCAACGAGATCGCCGCCAGCAACAGGCTGAATACGCCAAGCCCGATCTGCCGTCTTTTATTGGCACCAGAATCCCGGATCAGACCAGCAGCCAGCAGCAGGTCCGCCGCAAACAACGGCCACAGCTGCCATCGAAAGCCTTCAAAGACCAGCTGAGCAATGCCCGCCAGTCCCAACACCAGCAGCATCAGGGCATTCGTTCGCCTCGAATCTATCTTGCCAAAAATACGTTGAAAAGCAATCAAGATTGTCAAACCACTTAAGATCAGTTCAATCGTTCGCATCGCACACCTGAGAAATAATATTGGATACAGAGTAGA
>QKGK01000174.1 GCA_003250455.1 Chloroflexota bacterium
AGCGGGGCCATCGAGACTTTGAAGCCAAAGCCCACCAGCACCAGCACCAGGGCGGCAATCAGTGGGACGGAAGGCATATCTTTGAATGCATCTGCCAGGGCGTACAGGTCTGCCGTACCGGAAAAACCATACAGCAGGCTGAAGCCGTATAACATCATCGCCGAGGTCATTGCGCCAAACAGCAGGTATTTAAAGCCCGCTTCCACGGACTTGTTGTCGTCCTTCATGAACCCGGCCAGCGCATACAGCGGGATGGAGGCAGTCTCGATCGCCAGGAACAACATCACCAGGTTGGCGGAGGAGGCCATCAGGTTCATCCCCAGGGTGGAGAACACCAGCAGGATGTAGAATTCGCCGCGCTTGCTGATCGAATCCCATTCGACCGCCAGCAAGCTGGTCACTGCCGCACCGGTCAGGAACAGCAGGCGGAAGACAAACGCGAGCATATCGTCCCGCAGCATACCGTACCAGATGGCGGTGTCTTTACCTGCCTCTGGCCGGTTGAACAGGGCTGAGAGCGCAATGATGATCACCAGTCCGCCAAAGGTCACGTATGCAAGCGATTCCTTGCGCTCCTTGGCCAACCTCAGGTCTGCAACAAAGAGGATCGCGGCCAAAACAACTAAACTGATTTCGGGTAGTATCGCAAGATAATCCATCTTACATCCCTCCCAGCAGGATCAGCACCCGCTGAACCCCGGTTTCAACCATCGGCACAATCACCGAGGGGAAGATACCAATGCCAACCAGCACCAGGCTCAGCAAGGCCAACGCCAATTTTTCACTCGGGTTCACATCGTGCATGTGGCCTTCAAATTCCTTGGGGAACTCCCCAAAGAACACCCGCCGGATCAGGCGGATAATGTAGGCCGCCGTGATCACGATCGAGATGGCCGCCACGATGGCGATCCAGCTCTTGCTCCCTGCGCCAGCCCAGGCAGGGCCGGCCCAGAAAGGTTTATCGCCCCAAACGCCCATGAAGATGGGGAATTCGGCAATGAAGCCGGAAAAGCCCGGCATACCCATGGAAACCAGACCGCCGATGATAAAGGCGATGGTAACATGCGGCACATATTTGACCATCCCGCCCAGCTCGCCGAGCTGACGGGTGTGCACCTGGTCGTAGATCATTCCGACCACAGCAAAGAAGAGAGCCGTCATCACACCGTGCGAGACCATCTGCACGCCCGCACCAAGCATACCATCGTGGTTGAGGGTGGCAAAGCCCATCACCACCAGCCCCATGTGGGAGACAGAGGAGAAGCCGATAACATATTTGAAATCGCTCTGCACCATGGCGATGTACGCACCATAGACCACGTTCACCAGCGTGAGGAAGATCATCCACGGCAGGTGGAACTTGGCGCCTTCGGGCAGCAGCATGATGCCCACCCGCAAAGCGGCGAAAGCGCCCAATTTCATCAGCACGCCAGCATGAAACATGGAGACTGCCGTGGGGGCAGCCACGTGACCATCCGGCGACCAGTTATGGAACGGGAAGATACCGCCCAGGATGGCAAAGCCGATAAAGACGAACGGGAACCACAGCTTTTGGAACTCAGGCGTAAAGCCGGCGTGTTCCAGGGTCACCAGGTCGAAAGTCCCGGCTCCGGCGGTGAAGTACATCGCCAGCGCACCGACCAGCGCCACCACCGAGCCGATCACCAGGTAAAGGGTCAGCTTCATAGCGGCGTACTCGCGGGTTTCTTTCCACCCCCAGATGGCGATCAACAAATACATCGGGAAGACCGCAATCTCATAGAAGAAGAACAGTGCGAACATATCCAGGGCCACAAAGACCCCGAACACACCGGTTGCCAGCAGGAAGAGGAAAGCGAAGAATTCCCGCTTGCGGTCTGAGATGCGCTGGGAGATGATCACGCCGGTGAACATCACCAGGCCGGTGAGCATCACCAGCGGGGTGTTCATCCCGTCCACGCCGACCTTGTAGCTGATGCCCAGGGCGGGCAGCCAGTTGACTTCGTCGTAAAATTGATAAATTTCGGAGGCCGGAAGCTGTTCTCCGGCGGCCAGCTGCTCATTTACTGCAACAGCCATCCCCTTATCGAAGCTGAAGTACACCACTGCGCTCAGGGCAAAGGTTACCAACCCGGCCACCAGGGCAATGTTGTAGATCAGCTTTTCTTTATCCTGCGGAATCAGCATCAGGGCGAGGCCAACCGTCGCAGGCAGAAAGACGATGATACTCAGCAATGGTAAATCTTGTAAGTTCATAGTTGCCATCCTAACCAATCACGCTCTGCAGCGCAATCATGGCTTTGTCGATCACACCTAACAGCCATGCGGGCCAAACGCCCAGCCAGAGCATCAAGACCATCAGCGGAGCGATAACAGCTATCTCGCGCTTATTGATCTCGGTGAGATGGTGTGAATGTGTGTCATTCAGCGGCCCGTGCAGGCTTTCGGCAATCCCCTTGAGGATGTATGCGCCGGTAAACAGCAGGCCGATCATGCTCAGGGCCGTCCAGAAGGTGAAGATCGGCCACGCGCCCCGCACCACCAGGAACTCAGAGACGAACCCGTTCAGTCCCGGCAGGCCGAGGGAGGCCATCGAGGTGAAGATCAAAATCCCACCGTAGACCGGCACGAGCGGGAAGTAACCGCCCATCTCGTCCAGGTTGCGGGTATGGATGCGGTCGTAGACCACGCCGACCAGGAAGAACATCCCGGCGGCGGAGAGACCGTGGTTGAACATCTGCAGGACTGCGCCGTTGAGGGCAATCGTGGCGGATTCGGTGCCAATCGCTTTGGCGGCGGCAGCGATGCCCAGCACCACGAAACCCATGTGGTTGACCGAGGAATACGCTACCAGCCGTTTGAAATCCCGCTGGCCGAAGGCCGCAAATGCGCCGAAGATGATCGCCGCAGTTGCCAGCCCGGCAAGGACATTCGCCCCGGCCTGCGCCTGCTCAGGATAGAGCGGAAGCACAAAGCGCAGGAAGCCGAAGGCGCCCAGCTTGAGCAGCACACCGGCCAGCAGCATCGAGCCGGCGGTGGGTGCTTCGGTGTGGGCATCCGGCAGCCAGGTGTGGAAGGGCCACACCGGCACTTTGAGCGCAAAGGCGATCGTGAACGCCCAGAAGGCGATCGATTTGGCCGTCGCCACCGTGGTGAAGCCGCCCAGGATCTCCGTGCTGCCGGGCATGGCGTTCCATTGCTGGACGATGGTCGGCAGGTCGAAGGTCTTGAAGACCACACCCAGCATCTGGATCGCCAGCAGCAAACCCAGGGAACCGGCCATGGTGTAGATCATGAATTTGAACGAAGCATACGTGCGGCTGGAAACTTTCATCCCGCCCCACAGCTCGCGCTCGCCCTTGGGGCTGCCCCACTGGTTGATGAGGAAATACATCGGGACCAGGCCGACCTCCCAGAAGACGAAGAACATCAGCAGGTCGAGCGAGAGGAACACGCCCAGCATGCCGGTCTCCAGGAAGAGGAACAGCGCCATGAACATGCGCACCCGGTCTTCCACCCCGAACGAAGCCAGGATGGCCAGCGGGGTGAGCAGGGTGGTGAGCAGCACCATGGTGAGGGAAAGGCCATCCATCCCCAGGTGGAAGTACGAGCCGATCTCGGCATACCAGGGGGTGTTGACCACATATTTATATCCGGCCGCATCGGCCACGGCGGCATCAAAGCCGAACCAGGCAACCAGGGCAAAGGCCAGCGGTATCAGGCTGGCGACCAGCGCCCAGATGCGGATAATTTTCTTGGCATCCTTCGGCAACAGCAGCGTGATGACTGCTGCAATTGAAGGGGCAAACAAGATGATTGTCAGTATTGATTTTTCCATTGTTTGGCTCCCTTATCGCACCGCGACCATGAAAATGAACAGGCCGCCGAAGGCAACCAGCATCGCCAGGATCATATACGACTGGACCACGCCGGTCTGCACCTTGCGGAGCTGATTACCGAACCACTTGGGCACTTCCCCCCCGAGCGTATCACCGATAAAGCGGTTGATCACGGGCAGGTCGAATTTGTTGCGGAAAATGCCGCCCAGCCAGTATGTCACCTGGGCAACGGTGTGCAAAATTCCGTCGATCACCTTGCGGTCCATGAAAAGGAACACGAACTGCTCAGACAGCCACTTTGCCGGGCGGACAAAGATCAGGTCGTAAAGTTCGTCGAAGTAGTATTTGTTTTCCAGCACCGTGTGGATGCCGCCCAGCGCCTTCTTGAGCGGGTCTTCTTCGGCGGAGGGCACGTCTTTATACATCACATAGCCAACACCCAGGCCGCCGAGGGCGACTACCAGGGAAACCGTCAGCGGCACCCAGCTGAATTCAGACGCTTCGCTGATCAGCCATTCGGGCAGGCTGTGGCCGACAAAGCTGTGGAACCAGTTGCCGGAGAAATTGCCCAATATGGGGAAATGTTCCGGGATGCCCACCCAGCCAAAGGTGAGGGCAAAGAAGGCCAGCACCATCAGCGGGCCGGTCATCCACAGGCTGGTTTCGTGGGCGTGTTCCGCTTCTTTGGTGCGGGCTTTGCCCAGGAAGGTCAGGGTGATCTGCCGCATGGTGTAGAAGGCGGTCAGGAAGGCGGCCAGCGCCAGCACCCAGAAAACGATCTGGTTGTGCGCCCAGGCGTCGGAGAGGATCTCGTCCTTCGACCAGAAGCCAGCCGTGACCACCGGGAAGCCGGAGAGGGCAAACCCGCCGATCAGGAAGGTCCAGAAGGTGCGGGGCATCTTATCTTTCAGGCCACCCATGTTGTACATATCCTGCGGGTCCACGCTGTGGTCGCCGGTATGCAACACCCCGTGCTCCATCCCGTGGATGACGGAACCGGAGCCGAGGAACAGGAGCGCCTTGAAGAAGGCGTGGGTAACCAGGTGGAAAGCGGCGGCCACATAAGCGCCAATCCCCAACGCGGCAACCATATAGCCAAGCTGGGAGATGGTGGAGTAGGCCAGCACGCGTTTGACATCGTTCTGAGCGACCGCGATCGTGGCGGCGAACAGCGCCGTGATCGAGCCGATGGTTGCCATGGCGATCATCGGGTCGGTCAGGTGTCCGTGTTCCATGCCGGCAGCCATCAGCGGGAACATGCGGATGACCATATACACGCCAGCCGAAACCATCGTAGCCGCATGGATCATGGCGGAAACCGGGGTCGGGCCTTCCATCGCATCGGGCAGCCAGACATGCAGCGGGAACTGCGCCGACTTGCCGATCGTACCGATGAAGAGCAATAACCCGGCCAGCCCGGCCACCGAAAGCCCAAATACGCCGGAATCGGCGTTGGCGAGGGCATGCAGCACCTCTTCATTGAAGAGGATCTGGCGGAAGCTGAGAGTGCCGGTTGCTGTGTAAAGCAGGGCAATGCCCAGTAGCATGAAAACGTCACCCACGCGGGTGGTCATAAAGGCTTTTTTGGCAGCCTCGCGGGCAGAGGGCTTGCCGTACCAGAAACCGATCAGCAGGTACGAGCACAACCCCATGATCTCCCAGCCGACGAACAGGGTCAGCAGGTTATCCGAGATCACCAGGGTGAACATGCCGAAGGCAAACAGGCCAATAAACGCAAAGAAGCGGGCGAACATCGGGTCGATGGAGGGGACCACATGCTTGTGGCCGTGTTCCTCGACTGTCGCGCCGTGCGGGGGCAGACCTTTGGTATCGTGGTCCCCTTTCGGCTGGCCCCAGTTGTGGTAGCCCACACTGTAGATGAAGATCATCAGTACGGTGATGGCGACGAAGAAGAGCACGATCGCCGAGAGCGGGTCAATCATCACCCCGATCTGGAAAAAGCCGCCGTTGACCGGCAGCCAATCCAGCTGAGAGGTGAACGGATGCTCTCCCAAATGTTCAGCGCCCAACGCCTGGACGAACACGTACATGCTGCCCAGGAAGGAAAGCGCAGCAGCCCCAACCGCGATCATCCAGCTGGCTTTGTTGCTGCGGTTGGTGAATAACACAACCACAAAGAAAGCCAGCAGGGGCGGCAGGGGCAGCAGCCAAAGTATAAGTTCAGTTAGTTCCATAGTCACAACCCTGTAAGATAAATAATTTGAGTAGGGAAGTTTGTTTCACAAACTTCTTAAGAACAATTGGCCTCACCAATCGTTCTCCTACCATTTGAGCATATCAAGCTCATCGGCGGACGCAGTACTGCGCTTGCGCCAGACAGAAATGACCAGCGCCAAACCAACAGCCACCTCAGCAGCGGCAACCACAAACACCATTGCCGTAAAGATCTGCCCGGTTGCGTCTTCGGGGGTCAGGTAGCGCCAGAAGGCCAGCAAGTTGATGTTGACCGCATTGAGCATCAGTTCCACACCGAGCAAAATGGCGATCACGTTCTTGCGGGCCAGCACACCGAACAACCCGATACCGAATAATAGTGCTGCCAGGATCAAATACCAGGAAAGTGGGATCATTGCTTATTCCTCCTCCTGCTGGATCGGGAAGGCGATCTTGATCGCCGCGATCAATGCAGCTACCAATAAAATCGAAGCCACGATGGTCGGGATCACATATCCCTGGGCGCTGAAGAACTGAACACCCAGCTCCCCGACCATGGCATCACTGTCAATATTCTGCTGCGCCTGTGCGCCAAACGCCGGCCAGGCCGATAGCGCCCACACCAGGGTGGCAACCACCAGCACCGCCATCAGTCCCGCAAAGACCAGGTTCTTGTTGAAAGGCTTGCCCTGCGCGCCGGTCACATCCCGGGTCACCATGATCGCCATAATGATCATGATCGCAATCGCCCCGATGTACACCACCACCTGGATGACTGCCCAGTAGAAGGCTTCCAGCAGCACGAAAATAATCGCCACCCCGAAAAGGGTCAGGATCAGGAACAAGGCGGCATGCACCAGGTTTGTGCGGGTGACTACCAACAGCGCAGAAATCACCACCAGCGCAGCGCTAAACAGGAAAAATACTTGAATTGGTTCCATCAGCTCCTCCTCTACGCCGCGGCTTCTTCTTCGGAGACGGTCGGTTCAGGCATAACAGCCAGCGGACGTCCCTCAAATGCGACGCGCTCGCGCTTATTGGCTTTGCGGTCTGCCCGGGCTGCCCAGCTGAATGCCACCACCCCCAGCACCACGTTGAAGGAGAACTGGGCCACCACTCGCACCCAGTTATCGCTCAGGCGAGTGGCATAATCGATCAGCGGGATTCCCATCATCAGGACGATGGAAACCGGCACCATAAATTTCCAGTTGAGGTTCATCAACTGGTCAATTCGAACACGCGGGAAGGTCAGGGGGACCAAATGATCACCAGGTAGAAGAT
>QKGK01000221.1 GCA_003250455.1 Chloroflexota bacterium
GGTCGTCCAGCGGGAGCATCTCCATTTGGCGGTGGGGGGCCAGTTGGGCGGCGTCCGCCATGAACAGCGCCCCGGCCTGGTGTGCCATTTCGGCCAGATCGTGGATGGGAGAGATGTAGCCGGTCACATTGCTGCCGCCGGAGATGGAAACCAGCGCCACCCGGTCCGCATAGGCAGAAAGCGCTTCTTCAAATTGGCCCAGGTTCAGGCTGCCATCCGGATGCAATCCCACATGCACCACTTCGCCGGCGTTTGCCCGCCAGGGGAGGTCGTTGGAGTGGTGCTCCATCCCGGTGGTGATGACCAGATTGCGCTGCTCGGTGAAATGGAATCTGCGGGCCAGCTTGTTGATCGCTTCGGTGGTGTTCTTGCCAAAAATGCAGGTGTGCGTGGCAGGGTCTGCCCCGACAAACGCCATCGTGATGCGGCGGGCTTCTTCATACATATGGGTGGAAAGCTGGCTTTTATACCCCGTTCCGCGGTGCACGCTGCTGTAATAGGGCAGAAAATCATTTACCGCCTGCTGCACAGCCTTGAGCGGCGGTGTTGAGGCGGCATTGTCAAAATTTACATATCGGGTGATGCTTCCATCAAGAAGAGGGACTTTGGTTTCAGTTCCAACGAACAAACTACAAAAATCTTCCTCAGTTTCGCGAACAGGCATGGGTTCTCCTTGGTTCACATATTTTTAAAAATATTTAACAGCATAGATAACCGTTTGGATTTTAGCACAATTTGCCCCAAAAACTGGTTTCAGAAATGTAAGACTCACCTCAATCTCATCATGTAAACGGTTTCCTTGCGCTGGCCCCCTGAATCAAAAAAGGCAGGCGGCATCTTCAAGATGTCCACCTGCCTTGAAAGCTCAATTCTTGGAATGGATTACTCTTCCAGGTCGAAGAACTCCATATTTTCCGGTTGACTTCGTGTTTCTTCCTTCTTCCGGTCGCGCAGTTCCAGCAAGACCCCAACCACGATCAGGATCACCGGGACAAGCAGTAAAAGCAGCCACCCGCGCGGGATTCCTGACAAAAAGCCGTCAGACTGTGTGGGCTGGGTGGGAACAGGTGTCGCCACATCGGCCTGGCTCGCCTCGGTCTCGGTCGGCTGCGGGGTGGCAGTATTGAGCGTATAGTATCTGGTTGCGGTTGGCCCGGCTGTGGCCGCCTGGATAGCCTGTAAGGTAGCATCTTCCGCCAAAGCGGTCAGGGTTTGTTCCGGCCAGGGCAGAATGCTGGTAGGCTGAGGCGTATAGGTCTGGAAAGGTGCAAGTGTTTCGGTGGGAACCGGCGTTGCGCAGGGGCCGCTGCTCAGGTGGTAGACAATTTGGGAAAGCCAGTCCTGAAAATTCGGGTCGGCAGGTTCGCAAAGCGAGGTGTTATGGAAATGGAACAGATCCAGGTCGAGAAAGGTGATCGTCAGCGGAATGGGGCCGGTGAGCGAATTATCATTAAGCGTAAGCGTCCTCAGGTCCGGGAAGCCGCCAATTTCCAGCGGCAGCGGGCCGGAGAGGTTGTTCCCAAACAGATCCAGGGAAACCACGGTGCCATTATTGCAGGCAATGCCGTACCAATTGCAAACATTCTCATCTACCAGCCAGCCAGTCTGGTTATCCCATCCTTCACCGTTGGTGGACTGGTAGATCGCTACCAGCGCTTCGCACTGATCCACCGGTATTGCTGACTGCAAGCTGCAATCAAACCCGCTGGTTTGGGCAGCCTGAACGGCTCCGGCATTCCACACAAAAAAGAGGACGGCCACAGCAATAAGCTCAATCCAAATTTTTTTCCCAATCGAATCATTCATAGACTTCTCCATCTCGCTTTCTAACATTATAGCCGGGTCGGCCTATTCTGACAGCACAATCTGAAGAAACAATTTTACCCTAAGCGGTCTGCGGGCAAACAAATATGCAAAAAACCTATAAAAACATGCTAAAATCCTTAAAACCAAATTAATTGTTATTGCCAAAACGGTTTAATTTTGGTAGGATAGCTCAATTAAGCATACCTTTATTAAACCAAGATTAGAAGAAGAGGAGAATCTCATGACCAAAAAAATGCTTATACTTTTGACCTTCCTGTTTATTATCGCCCTGACTGCCTGCGGCGGCCAGGGTGATGTAGCACAGGAAGACACCGGCACCGTCGACCAGACCGTGAACTGCAGCGATCTGGAAGCTGGAGACGCACCGGATCTGGGCGGCCAGGAAGTTTACATGGCTGTCGAAAACGCCTACCCGCCGTTCAACATTCTGGACGACAGCGGCAATGGCGTAGGCTGGGATTACGATATGGGGCGCGCCTTGTGCGACATTCTCAACTGCACCCCCGTATTCTCGGAAGCCGCATGGGATGGCATTTTCCCGGCAATGGCAGCCGGTGAATTTGATGTCCTGTTTGACGGCGTAACCTATCTGACCGAGCGCGACGAAACCGTTGACTTCTCATGCGCCTATGTAGTCATCGGTCAGGTGCTGCTGGCCCGCGCCGGCGAAGACCGCTTCTCCACGGCAGATGAATTTGCTTCCAACGAAGACTTTACGATTTCCACCCAGGTAACCACCACCAACGAGATCGTCGCCCACGATCTGGTGGGCGTGGACCGCACCAAGAGTTTCGAAGACTTCGGTCTTGCCGTTCAGGCACTCATCTCTGGTGATGTAGACGCTGTGATGATCGATACCGTTACTGCGATCGGCTTCATTGACGAAAACCCCGGCGCGCTCACCATTCAGGCGTCTGTCACATCCGACGAACAGCTTGCACTGGTATTCCCGCCTGGATCCGATCTGATCGACCCGTTCAATGCAGCCCTGGCTCAGATGGCCGCGGACGGCAGTCTGCAAACCATCAACGACAAGTGGTTCAACCCGTAAATCCTGTTCAATAGCCATCTTTTCTGGAGAAGGTTTTTTAATCCTTTTCCTGGAAGATGCCGACGACTGATCTCGATCGCCTCATTGCGAAGATTTCATTTGAACAAATCGGGATTGCTCGATCAATCAACGCTATGGGCAGGAGGTTCTCCTGCCCATAGTCTTTATCTAGCAGTTTTGGCTTAGAAAGGGACGAGGATGAGCGAACACTATCCGGAAGAATCAGACAGTGATCTTCCGCTCCTTAACAATCAAGAAAACAATACAAAGTGGCTGCTGTATGCCCAACTGATCGGCATACTTACCCTGTTATTCATCGCACTCAACGGTAGTGTGGTCGGCTGGGTTTCCGGTATATTCGGGGGGATTTCCGAAATAATTATCCGGATACTCCTGATCGCCATCTGGTTAGGGCTGTTCATCTGGTTCAGCCGTAACCATCGAGGAGAATTACACGATATCCCCTGGTGGGCAGTGATCGTCGGGGTGATCGGCGTATATTTCATTATATTGTCATTCACCAACCCGCATTACCGCGACACAATGATCGTGTTAATCAAAGGCAGACCTACCGCCAGCGCGCTGGAAGGGATCATGCTGACCGTCCGCATTACACTGCTGTCATTCGCGATTGCGGTCACCATCGGTTTATTCACCGGCCTGGCAAGGGTTTCCAAAAATGTTGTCCTCAACAACATCGCCACCTTTTATGTAGAAGTGATCCGCGGGATGCCGCTGGTAGTGCTGATGCTGTATGTAGCCTTCGTGCTGCTGCCCATATTTGTGAATGCCTGCAACTGGCTGGGCGATTCGCTTCAGATGGCCTGGCTGTCAAACGTCAGCCTGCGCAACATCAGCTTTGAATCCCGCGCCATCGCCGCCCTGTCGATCGGTTTCGGCGCGTATGAGGCCGAGATCTTCCGTGCCGGGATCCAATCGATCGAACGCGGGCAGATGGAAGCCGCCCGCTCGCTGGGGATGACCTACCTGCAGGCGATGCGCTACGTGATTCTGCCGCAGGCCATCCGGCGGGTGCTGCCCCCACTGGGCAACGATTTTATCGCCCTGCTGAAGGACTCGTCGCTGGCAACTGTGCTGGCCGTGCCGGAACTGACCCAGTTAGGCCGGCTGCAAAGGTCTGCCACTTTCCGGGTCTTTGAGGTCTTCAACTCGGTTGCATTCCTCTACCTTACGATGACCCTGATCCTGTCCTTCCTGGTGCGCATGTTGGAAAGGAGGTTGAGCAGTGACAGCTATGACGAAGCCATCCGATAATTTGGAAGATATCATTGTCGTCAAGGATTTGCATAAACATTTTGGCGAAGTAAAGGCTGTGCGTGGCGTCAGCCTGAGTGTGAAAAGCGGCGAAGTGATCGTGATCGTCGGGCCCTCCGGTTCCGGTAAAAGCACCTTCCTGCGCTGCATCAATCACCTGGAACGCCCCACTGTGGGAGATATCTGGATCGACGGCGTGCACCTCAACGACCACGAGACCAACATCAACAAAGTACGGGCCGAAGTGGGCATGGTGTTCCAACAGTTCAACCTGTTCCCGCACCTGACCGTTTTGGAGAATATCAAGCTGGCCCAGAAGATCGTGCGCAAGCGCGATGATAAAGAAGCTGCCGAGATCGCCCTGAAGCAGCTGGAAACCGTTGGCATCCCCGAGCAGGCCAACAAGTTCCCCAGCCAGCTATCCGGCGGGCAGCAGCAGCGCGTGGCGATTGCGCGCTCGCTATCGATGAACCCCAAGATCATGCTGTTCGATGAACCAACCTCTGCGCTGGATCCCGAAATGATCAAGGAAGTTCTGGACGTGATGCTGGGGCTGGCCCAGGCAGGGATGACCATGGTGGTGGTGACGCACGAGATGGGCTTTGCCCGCGCCGCTGCCGACCGGGTGGTATTTATGGATTACGGTGAAGTGATTGAAGAAGGCCCGCCGGATAAAGTCTTTATCAACCCCGAACACGACCGCTTGAAACTGTTCCTCAGCAAGATCTTACAACACTAATAAAGCCGAACGAACTTGGCTTGACCGACCTCTCAGCAAAAATCCGCCTGGCGATCAGGCGGATTTTTGCTTCTAAACCAGCTATACTTATTTGACGAATTTGATCGTCAGCGGGTAATGATAGGGTTTATCCGAAAGCACCCGGATGGTGTTCTTGACGCCCTGGAACAGGCAGTAGAAGCCGATAAAGATGAGGGGGAAGACCGAGCCAATGACCAGGAATTCCAGCACGCCCAGCCGTGGGTTGGGCAATACAGGCGAAGTGGAAGATTGGTCTGCCACCACCAACGCCATCGGCAGGGTGATCAGGCACAGCACTGAAATCACCAGGAATAACGTTACGGTGATCTGGAAATTGAGCACATCGCGCCCATGCTGGTCGATCTTATAGCTCTTTTTCTTTAATGCAGACCACATCACCAGGGGGATGAGGAGAATGCAAAAGATACTGGAAAGGTGCAGCGCGGCCAGCCAGAAGGTTTCATTTTCCAGGTCGCCGGTGCCGAAGTCAAAACCGAGTACTTCATTGAGCCGGTTGATGGTATACGTGCGGGGGTCTACTTCTCCGCCTTCAATCCGCTGGATGGTGCGCGTGCTGACCTCGCACATTTCTGCTAATTTTTCCTGGGTCAGCCCTTTCTGCTGCCGCAGTTCCGACACTCGCAAGCCAAGATCAGGTTGTTTCATGATTCACTCCTTACAAAATTATTGTACACTCAGTATAGGGATGGAACCAAGAATTACCATGTCGTAAGCACGACATTCACCTGACACTTGGCTTGCGAGCCGCAAACATCCTAACTTTACAGGAACAAGCGCCAAAACCAGGCAAACCAGACAAAAGCCAAACTGGCTGCCGTACCGAAGGAATACTGCAGCTTGCCCCACAAGGGTACGGCTGCATCCTTCCACACCATCACCAGGAATATGGGAAGGCTAATTGTCAGGGCAGCACTTACCCAGGGGATGCCAAAGACAAATTTGGCATAGACCGGGATCATTTTGAAGAACTGCAGGATATCGGCCCTGGTCATGATGAGTGCAAACCCAACGAAGAACACCAGGTTGAGCAAGCTCACCAGCCAAAGGACCGGGCTGCCCTGGCGAGCAAACGGCCAGGCTACCGCCACCGAGAGGAAGATGACCAGCATGGCGGCCACCGCCCCCAACTGGAAGTTGAAGCTCTGGTACACGGGCATCTTTTTATAGGTACCCGTCCCGCCAAAGCTCAGGTAGCGCACGGTTCCAGCCTGATCCTCGATAAAGACAACAAAGAAATCCGGGGAACTCAGGCTGCGGAACAACCTCGGCTGCACTTCTTCGTAGCGGCTGCTGCCAATCGTGATCGTGCCGTCACCGTTGTCGCGCACATTCATATTATCCATCAGCGCATTGACCTTGAAAAAGTCCATCTGGGATATCCCGGCAAGCTGGTAGTGACCCACATATTCGGCAGCGCGGGCAGCGGCATCCGGCAGCCGTGCCAGATCGGGGATCGGCTTGATTGACGATTCCGGTATAAAGGTCTTCAACACTTCTGTGGAAAGCGATTTGATCATATCGTACGCATCGGTCGAGCGGGCAGTTTTATTGAGCGCACGGTGGTTGACAGTAATGAACATCCCAAAATCATTTTCAGGAGAAAGGACCATCCTATTGGCAAAGCCGATCCCGTTGCCGTCGTGGTAGATCACCTTGCGCCCTTCGAAGGTGATCTCGGTAAAACCGAAAGTTCGTCCCCGGCTGTATTCGTGTGCAGCTGCCTGCCGGGTGAGGATCATTTCCACGGTTTCGGGCTGCAGCACGCGCACGCCGTCCAGCTCGCCGCCGTTGAGCAGCGCCAGCATGTAGCGTCCTATATCGTTGGCGGTGGTCACCATGGCGATCCCCCCGGGTTGGTTGACGAAGTCCAGCGGCACGGTTTGATAGGCGCCCTTGTCATACAGGTAACCGTTGGCAAGCACATTCGAAATCGAGGCAGGCAAGGGCTGCTGGTAGGTAGTGCGGGTCATACCTAGGGGGGCAAAGAGGTTCTCCTCAAACACCTGCGGAAATGGCTCTCCGGAAACCTTTTCCACGGCATATGCCAACAAGGTATGTTCCATGCTTGTGTAGCTCAGCACCACGCCAGGCGGGTTGACCCTGGGGGCCATCTTGGTGCGCAAGTAATCCCCCAGCGGGAGCCAGGAATTTGCATTCACCGAGTGAGAGCCCACCAGCTGATCAGCATACCCACCGGTCAGGGTGAGCAGCTGTGCTACCGTGCTGGCCGGGCCAAAGCCGTCGCTGAGATCCAGATCGTCAATGTAATTGCTTACAGGTGCGTCCAGGGATAGG
>QKGK01000007.1 GCA_003250455.1 Chloroflexota bacterium
GGCGATCGTCCGCCGCGGCCCGGCAGATGTGAAGTTCGATAAGAAAGAATTGGAAACCATTGCCCAGAACCTGGACCTGGGGGCGCTGGATGCAGAAATTGCCCGCACGTCCCCGGTGCTGGAAGCCGTTGGACAGGATCCGATGGCAGCCAAGGCGTTTATCCTTTCGGCGTTGCTGCAGGCCAAACCCAAAGATTCTGACACCAAGGTCAACTTCCATTTCCTGGCAACGCCCACAGCGATCGTGGGTGACGGGGAAGGGAACGTGGCCGGGCTGGAGGTGGAACAAACCACCCTCAAGCTGCGCGACAATGGCTCCACCAGCGCAGTTGGCCTGGGCACGACCGAAGTGATCGAAGCCGACACTATCATCTTTTGTATCGGCGACCGTGTTTCTTCGTCTTTTGGGCTGCCGCTGAACCGCTGGCAGGAATATGCCAAGAATCCGACCCCGCAGTACCCGATGGATGGGCTCTCCTATGAATCTTATGACGAGCAATCCGGTACCCCGGTAGAAGGCGTTTTCCTGGCTGGTTGGGCGCGAGAGGCCAGCAGCGGGCTGGTCGGCAAAGCCCGCAAAGATGGCGAGACGGGCGCAAAGGCAATGTTGGAATATCTGGCGACCCTGCCGGAGGATGAAAATCCACAAGCGCCGATCGAAGAACTGGAACAAACCCTCAGCCGCTTGCAAGGCCCGATCGTCCGGAAGGCCGATTACCTGCGCCTGGCGGAAATGGAAGACAAACAGGCCGAAGTTCTGGGCGTGGAGATGTACAAGTATCCCACCAACGAAGCCATGTTTGCCGCCATGGGATTGATCGTGGCAGAATAGCCGGTAAGAAAAGATATCCAAAGAGACTCTGTAAGAGTGGAAGGTGAATTTACCCTTCCACTCTTTTTTATAAAGTTCTCCCGCTGGGATAGAAGTTCCCAAGTGTGGATTGTTGGAGATTTTTTATGGCGATTGAAATTGTGACTTTCTCTGGAAGTGTGCGCCCGAACAGTAATACGGAGCGGGCGTTGTCTGTTGTAGTGGATGCCTTGAAGCAAACGCCTGGTGTGATCGTGCATAATGTCGATCTGGGTGTGATCAGTTTTCCGCTTCCCGGGCGGCCGGTTCATGACTCGCAGGTGCAGGAATTCCGCCAGATGGTGCGCAATGCTGCCGGCGTGGTGATCGCGACCCCGGAATATTTCGGCAGCTACAGCAGCCTGATCAAGCTGGCAATTGAGAACCTGGGACATCCCAGCGCACTGAAGGGCAAACCGGTAGCGCTGCTGGGTGTGGCAGGCGGAAGAATTGGGGCGATCAAATCGCTGGAACACCTGCGCAGTGTTGGTGCCCACGTTGGAGCGATAGTGCTGCCTTCGATCCTTTCCCTGGACCGGGTGCGCGACCGCTTTGATGCCGATGGCACTCCGGATGAAGAAACCGAAGTATTGCTGCGCGGTCTGGCAGATCAGCTGATCGAGTACATCAAAACGTCCGTGTGCCCAAAAATTGTCCTCGAAGATATGCTGCGCATGGAGCAGGCGAAATAATAAAAGTTTTTGAATGAGTATATAAAAACTCACCATCATTCGGTGAGTTTTTCTGTTTAATTCCTTAGAGAAGGGGAAATTGCCAAAATGAAGAAATGGGTTCCCGCTACAAGCATGCGGGAACGACAAAATAGCGATCAATCTCATGCAGGCGGGAAGTCCGAGGAAATGGAAATGAGGTTAGTTCGATTCGTCTATCACGATGGCTGATTTGGGTCCGTCTTCCGCTGGTTCTTCCTCACCACTATCTGGAATTTCCTCATCATCTGGTGCCTCAACCGGTTCGGGAGGGAATTCCTTCTGCCAGGGGATCATCATCAG
>QKGK01000303.1 GCA_003250455.1 Chloroflexota bacterium
CCAATGCAAAATGACCTATTGAAAATATTCTAGTTTCCGGATGTAAAAAACTTGTTAGGGAAATGCATGGGTGATCTAAAGAGAAAAAGAGATGTTTTCCCCCGTAAGTTAAAAAATTAAGGCCTCCACATCCTGCAGAGGCCTTCCTCTTATTTGTTTACGCAGCGACTATCGACTGCCCTATGTTCCAGGCGTGAACAGCAGTACGTCATCCTCACTGGTAAACAAATACAGCATTCCGTCTTTAATTGCAAAATTGGTCACATCGCCCAGCTTATTGAGATATCCGGATTCCTGCGCCATGATTTGCTCGCTGCATCCCATGCGCCCCGACCCAATTGGGCCGATAGAAAAGGTGAGCGCTTCAGCATCTACATCCACACTCCCAAAATAGCGGTTGCACCCTCCCGAACCGAAAATACGCCCCTCCTCAGCATCGTACTCCAGGGTGACCTGCACTTTTTCCAGCACACCTGCAGGAGCGGAAACATCCCCCATCCCGACCAATACCCAATATACACCTGCCAAACGATCCACTGAAACCACCATTTCCTCCGCCTGCTCCTGCACCTCCACCAACACGAACTGAGCGGAAGCCCCGTCTGCCGGGGAAGCTTGTGTGTCCAATTGTTCAACCAGCAGCGTGTAGCGGTATCCCGGCTGATAATCAAACCCTTCAATCTGGGCTTCAATTGTTTGCCAGTCCTCATTGGGATCAAACTTTACCTGCAGGCATTCCTGTGCGCCATCCTCCCCGCAAGCCACTTTCTGCGGGGCGACGATCATCAGCAGGCGTGCAGATGCAGCGCTCTCTTGCTCACCGGCAGCCATTGGTTGATTGGAGGCCGCGGCTTGATCAGCATCAGTTGCGGCGGGGATGCAAGCTGCCAGTAAAAGCCCGCTTATAATTAAAATCAAGAACAGTGCTTTGAATCGCATCATCAAACTCCTGGATTGCTTTCGATTATCTTACAACCTAATCATAAGGAGTTGAAGGCATTCGATCCCGCCAAAGGTACCAGATTAAACTTACAATTCTGAAAACTGCTTTTCCACAAAGGAGATCGCCTGCTGCCTATCTGTTACATCCCCCACCGCCTGGGCTTCGCGTAAGGCAGCAATCAGCGCACCGATCTTCGGACCGGGTGGCAGACCGAGCAGGCTCATGATCTCGTCCCCGCCCAACAATACTGCCGGTTCCACCTGGTCGGGATGTTCCCAATAGGCTTCCAGCAGGATGCGGGCAACTTCCAGCCGTCCGGAGAGGGTCTGTGGTGTGATCGTGTGTCCGTAGACAGCCAGTGTGTCTGCCAGGCTGAGCAAACAAATACCCACCCCGCATTCCGCATAGGTATTCCAGAAATTAAAGATCGTCTTGCGGGAGGGTGGCGTCGCCTGCTTGGACATTTGCCATGGGCGGTCGTGCCCTTCGATCACCCACCTGACCCGGCGGATCTCCGCATTGCTCAACCGCAGGATGGCACCGCGTTCAGCAAATACCCTCGCCCCGCTGACCTCATGCCCGATGAACTGGATTTTGGAGTGCTCACCGACAGAGCGGTGATCGGGTTTGGTAATATCATGGAACAAGGCAGCCATCATCATCATCGAGCGGAACGGCCGGTCTGGCACCAGTTCCTCGCTCACGTAGCTGGTGATCTGCTCCCGGTAGCGCCCCAGTCGCTGCGAGATCAGCCCGCTGACCAGGTCTCCCCCGCCCTCATTGTCATGCACGTAATCCCTGTCAAGCAGTTTCAGAAGGCGTTCCATTTGCTCCACGGTGTGCAGGGTGTGTTCCCAGACATCATAGATATGTGGCGGGGATTGCGTTTCGCCTTTAAGACGATCCAGCTCAGGAAGG
>QKGK01000184.1 GCA_003250455.1 Chloroflexota bacterium
ATCATAGAAACCATGGTGTCCAGGTAACTATATCAAAAACGGACGAACTTAGCGCCTACAAAGTTCGTCCGTTTGTTTCAATTAGATCAATTTCAATCTATTAATTGGAGGAATATCGCTCGTCTACCTCTTCCAATTTCAGGCTGATCGTCTGGCTGGTCGTATCCCGCCCCATGGTGATACCGTAGATCACATCCGCTGCCTGGACGGTGTGCCGGTTATGGGTGATGACCACAAACTGTGTATCGCCGCTCAGTTCTTCCAGTACCTGGCGGAAGCGTCCCACGTTGGCTTCATCCAGCATGGCATCCACCTCATCCATCACGCAGAAAGGTGTCGGTGAAGCCTTGATCAGGGCGAATACCAATGCGGCTGCAGTCAAACTGCGCTCTCCACCGGAAAGCAGCGCCAATTCCTGCGTGCGCTTTCCGGGCAGTCGGGCTTCAATGTCAATTCCCATCGAGTCCAGGTCCTCCCCTTCGGTCAATTCCAGTTTGGCGGAACCACCGGCAAACAAGCGGCTGAAAACGTCCTTGAATTCCCGGGCAACCACCGCAAAGGTACGGCGGAAATCCCGTTCCATCAGTTCGTCCAGTTCTGCGATCACCTGTCGGATATCTTTTTCTGCCCGATGCAGGTCTTCTACCTGTGTGGTGAGGAACTCATGCCGGTCTCTCACCTCCCGGAATTCTTTCTGGGCATCCGGGTTGACCGCCCCCAAACGGCGAAGCTGCAGCCGCTGCTGTTTGAGGGCATCTTCCAGATCGTCCGGAATAGTCTCTATAACCGGTAGATGCTGCACCACATCGTCAAATGGCAACGGCGTGGGGCCGGAAACATCACTGGCATATTCAAACTCCACCAGCCCAAAATCGGTCTCAATCCGCTGGCGCAGGGTATCCATCGCCTCCTGCCGTCGGGCAAGCGTGATCTGCGCCTGGTTGTGCATGCGCTCTGCCTGGTTGGTTTTTTGCCGGGCTTCGGTCTCTTCGCTGAAAGCTTGCTCTTGCTGGCTTTCCAGGATTTTTAATTCAGCTTCGGCTGGCTGGATCAGGTCATTCAACTTCTGGATCTCTTCACCGATCCCGCTTTCTGAGGAACGCATTTCCTCCACCGAATAATCCAAAGAGACCAATCGTGCCTTGATCTCCCCGGCATTTTTTACTAAACTCTCTAATTGTCGCTGGCGGGATTGGTAAGCCTGCTCCCGCTCCTGGTAGACCTGCCGGGCATTTTCCAATGATTTTTGCCCGATGGAAACCTGCGCCTCCCAATAGGAAACCTGGGAGACCTGTTCCTCAGTAGAATACTCAGCCAATTCTCTGGATACCTCTCGCAAAGTGGTATGTGCCATTTTTTGCGCTTCACCCACCTGGGCAAGCTCATCCGCACCCTGCTGGATCAATGTTTGCGCCTGGGTGATGCCTTCCTGCAGGTTTTGCTGCTGGCTATGCAGCCAGGCATGGCGATTTTCGTTCTGTTCCAGGTCCTGCTTCAACTGCCTTACCTGTGCTTCGCTCGTCCGCAGCTCTCGGATAGCCACCTCAAGCGATTGGGCAACCTCTTTCAGGGCAGTCCGGAAATCCTCTTCATTCCTCTGCAATTGTGAAAGCAATTCTGCTGTCTGGCTGCGCTCCTCATGCAGTTTTGCCAGCCCCTCCTGAATGGATTGGCGCTGCCGGGGACGCCGCAATGTTGCCGCCCGGTTACCCGAATCCACCAAAATCGCCCCGCTGCCAAAGAACACCTCGCCTGACCGGGTTACCGCCCGCACGTCATTCCCCTTTCCCTGCAGCACCCTTCGGGCTGCTTTGCGGTCTTCAACTACATATACCTGCCCCAACAATAGGTCCACAGCC
>QKGK01000397.1 GCA_003250455.1 Chloroflexota bacterium
GACCCCATGCCAGCACTGCTGGCGCAGGGCGAGGTGTTTGAAGAGGAGATGGGCATCTTCACCCTGGGGCCGCTGATGTCTCACCTGATCGACTTCTTCGAAAGCCGCTTTTTGATGCTGGCCGATCATTTTGAAGCCAATCCTTACCGCTTCCCCACGCTGATCTCGGCCAAAATGCTCGACCGGGTGGATTATTTCAGCGCATTCCCGCACTCGCTGACCTTCGTCACGCACCTGCGAGAAGACCTGGACGTGATCGGCCATTTTGCCGAGGAGACCCATTACCATGAAGACGGGCTGACCGCCGCGCCGGAGATGTTCTCCAAGATTAAAGCGCTCAACTCCCCGGCGGTGTGTTATCACCTGTATTTCTCTTTGGCCGACCACCCGCTTCCCGATGGCAAGTTGATCGCTACTGCAGTGGGCAACTGCTTCCGCTATGAATCCACCAACCTGACCAGCCTGGAGCGGCTGTGGAACTTCACCATGCGGGAGATCATTTTTGTGGGGCCGAAGGAATTCGTGCTAGAGAACCGCGAGAAATCCCGCCAGTTCATGCAGAAGATCTTTGAGGAGATCGGGCTGGTCTACCATGTGGAGACCGCCAACGATCCCTTCTTTGTCGGCGAGTTCCGCAAGCAGGCCGCCTTCCAGACCGCCTTCCAGCTCAAATACGAGATCCGTGCCAAGCTGCCTTTCAAAGACAGCACCCTGGCAGTCGGTTCCTATAACTACCACCAGGACTTCTTTGGCCGCCACCTGAACATCACTTTGCCTGATGGCGGGCCGATCCATACCGGATGCACGGCCTTTGGGCTGGAGCGCATCGCCTACGCCTTTTTGGCGCAGTTCGGCTTTGATAAAGCCAACTGGCCGAAAGTGGTCCGGGAGTGGAAAAAATGAGCGAGATTTCCTACCGCCTGGGGACCGAAGCGGACTTCCCGATCCTGAAAACCTTTTACGAAAAGCTGGACGGACATTTCCGTGAGCTGGACCTGGGCTTGCCGCAGCCCGAAGACGTCGGTCAGGCCTGGCTGGATTCCTTCTCGCGCACCTACGGCAAGTTCTCCCTCGTTCACATCGCCGAGATGGAGGGTGAAGTGGTCGGGTTCATGCTCTCGCGCATCAAGCGCGTGCCCCCGTATTGGGGCGGTGTGATGGTCGGGACGTTGAGCGATATGTGGATCGTGGAAAAAGCCCGGCGCGGCGGCGTGGGGCGCAAGCTTTCGGTGCTGGCGCTCGATTGGCTGCGGGAGCAGGGTGTCCACTCGATCGAGATCCAGGTGTTGGCGCATAACGACCCCAGCTGGCGGCTGTATGAAAGTATGGGCTTCAAGCTGGAACTGCGCCAGGCGCGCTTGCTGTGGGACGATTACGACGATTATAAAAATGCTAGAAGTTAGCCAGTCTCAGGTACTCGAAAGCTTACAGCAGGCCGGTGTGGAGGTGGGGGATGGGCTGATCGTCCACTCCGCCTTGCAGTTCTTTGGCCGCCCGCAGGGAGGTCTGCCGATGTACCTGGCCGCTTTGAAAGCCGCGGTAGGGATGGCTGCCGCTTCACCAGTAGGCACGTTGGCTGCCCCGGTGTTCAATTTTAATTTTGCCGGGGGGGCAGATTACGACCCGGATACCACGCCCGCCGTAAAGATGGGCACATTTTCCGAATTTTTCCGCCAGCAGCCCGGCGTGCTGCGCACCACCCACCCGATGCAGTCTTTTGCCCTCCTGGGGGAACATGCCGCCGAACTGGCCGCACTGGATACCCCCAGCGCCTTCGATGATGGTTCGGCGGTGGACTGGATGGTGCGGCATGGGTTCAAGCTGCTGCTGCTGGGGGCGGATATCCAGGCGGC
>QKGK01000427.1 GCA_003250455.1 Chloroflexota bacterium
GGCCAGAAGGAGTTTGGGAAGGGGCTGATTTATCCTTTCTGGAAATTTCCAAAGGAGGCGGTTTTTTATCTGCAAATATTCAAGATTATGGCTATTTCACTTGGGATTTGGATAACCATATGTTGGTGGATGAAAGGCCACAGAGTGTAATTTATGAAAATATTTTTTCGCCAAATGGAAAATTTCTGTTCGTTGGGGCAATAGGAGAAAATCGTTTATATAGCCTCTCTCCTATCTTCAAAGAGATATATTCAGAAGAAACTTGTCCTCCCACTTCTGCCGGAATTTCGTTTTCTATGAGTAGTAGATTGCTAGCATACATACGTTGTGACCGATTGTTTATTTTGTCTATTCAAAATAATTTGGAAGTTGAATTGCAAAATGAGATTAGCAAAATAAAAATTGACCCACCACTTGTACCATTGCTGACAACTTTTTCTCCAAATGAAACCATGGTTGTTTATGCCCATGAAAAAAACCTTACATTCATCTCATTATCTGATAATGAAATTATATTTACGCAAGTTGCTCACTTATCCTCGATCACCTCTCTTGCCTTCTCACCGGATGGGCGCTACCTGGCAACAGCTTCGTATGATGGTACGGTAAAATTATGGGGTATTCCGTGAACGGAAGAATGAGGAGGCAAGATGCCTGAGTGGTTGTGGTTTGTAGCTTTTGGGGTGCCGGGTGTGGCCGGGATGATCCTGTGGGCGTTGAGCAAAGGGGACGAAGACCGCCAGCTGCGGGCGGCCATTTTCAGCGGTGTCGCGACCGGGCTGGCGCTGGCGGTGGTCACCTTCTGGCCGCAGACCGGCGTGCTGGATGTGACCGTTTCCCAGCAGATTGATGGGATGATCCTGTTCGGCTTCTATCCTCAGCAGCTACCTGCGGCGGCGGGAGATGTTCGCCACCCGCTGGTACAAGCACTACTTTTGGCTGATCGCCTCCCTGGCAGGGATTGGCGTAGCGCAGGGGTTCGTCAGGATCGCCCTGGGTGTGGCTTTGCTGGCATTCAGCTTTATGCAGGTCTTTTTCCCGCCGGAGCTGATCATGGACGTGCGCAAAGACCGTCAGCGCAGGATCGAAGAGGAAGACCGGAGAAGGTAGGACGAGGCAAAGCCTCGTTTCGGAGTGTTCGAGAACCAGAGTTTTCGAAAACGTCCACGATGTGAAAAACTAATCGGGCTGGTATGGAATACACACCAGCCCGTTTTTTGTTCTGCCAAATTTAACAGTTATTCATTTTTTGGCTCTATTGATTTTTTATCCTTTTTCAGTTTGCGGAGTACCCATCTGCCGCCAAAATAGATGGCCAGCAGCCAGGGAACAACCCGCAGCAGGAAGTTGGGAATAAAGTATACGATGAACCAGACCACATTTTCCAGCCAGTTCTTCATCGATCGCGAGAGGTCTTCGGTGGAATCCTCAAATGCAGGGCTGAGGCTCCACGGTTTTGGCGTTGGCGTTGGGGTGGGTGTCGGCTCGTCGACGATCTGGTTGACCGTGACTTCCAGCGAAGACATTGACGATACATCGTCGTAGTATTGGATTTGTCCGCGGATTACTTCGGCCTCTTCATTGACGTCTGCCAGCTCGCGATAGACTTCCAGCACGGCTTCTGTATCGGTGGCATTGTCCATGATCGCCTGGAGTTGGGCAGCGGCATCTTCCAGGTTTCGCAGCTGCGATTTAAGGTCGACATATTCAGCAGTCACATCTTTTCCTGCCAGGTCCTTTGTCACCACGGTCAGGTCAAGCGCTTCAATCTCCGAGATGGCCTCTGTGAGTTTTCCGGCAGGTACCCGTATTTTGATATAGCCATCCGTGCGTTCCTCCCCATTTGCCACTGGGTGTTTGGTCAGGCTGGAGTCGACGATATAGCCCCCATAACGCTCGGCAAGTTGGGTGATGAAGTTAACCACCGGTTCCGGTTCATAGCTTTTGACCGTCATCGACCCTTCCATCACGATGATGCGCTGCTGGAGGGCGGTTTGGGATTGGTCGTGACTGGTATCCGGCGCTTCTTCCACCGGTTCGCTGGCAGGGGCTTCATAGTTGACAGCCCCATCCCCGGCATTATTGTATGATGCTTCCGACGCTCCACCACAACCGGAAAATACCAGGCCCAGCACGACAATGAACAACAATAGGGGGATTTTTCTTGAATTCCTCATATTTCTTCTCCTTTTTAGTTCCCCGCAAGGTAATGGATTGGCGTTTCCCCTCGCTGGAAGAACGGTTTCCATCGAACGACGTTCGATTTTCCCTTTTATTATATAAAAATTGAGGGGCTAATGAAAGTGGTGAGTTGTAAATGGTTGTTTGGGATTAGGAAGAACGTCCTAACACCCCAAATAATACTCAGTGTCAATTTGGCTTGACCTATCCCCCAGCCGAATATACAATCGAATCTAGATCGCAGGGTCACAGAATACGGCCCTGACGGGCGTGTCAGGCGGCACGCCGGATGTTGGTTTAAGGAGACCAGCTTGCAGGCAAAGAACTTGCAACCAGAACAGTACGAAATACTGCAAGGTTGGGCAAGCCGCTTACAGCGGTGGCGCGTTCATCAATTAGCCGCCGTACTGCTGGAAGCCTTTGGCCCGCTCAACGTGGTGGGTGCGCAGTTGGTCTACCTCAGCCGGCCGGTGCTGGGCAGTATAGTGAACCAGGAAAAAATGGACACCCTGGCCGAACTGCTGGAAGAACCAACTACAACCAAACTATTTATCCGGACTCTTCGGGAGGAAGCGCAATGAATTTGATCAATCTGGTGGTCGTGGTGCTTTTTGCCGGGCTGATGGTGGGGTTTGCTTTCCTCAACCGCAGCCGGGAAGGCCGCCACCTGCGTGATATTCCTTCGTTCTACCATCTCAGGGGCGCCATCGAGCTGGCCGTGGAAGACGGCAGCCGCATCCATGTGGCCATCGGGCGCGGTGATGTGCTCAGCCCGCGTGGGGCGGCGGCAATTGTCGGCCTGAGCATGCTGCGCAAGATCACGGAGGTGGCCTCCGAGAGCGACCACCCGCCGCTGGCAACCAGCGGAGACGGCTTGCTGGGAATCCTCTCGCAGGATACGCTGCGGTATACTTACGATGCGCTCCACCTGACCGGGAACTACCAGGCCAATATGGGCCAGGTGACCGGGCTGACCCCCTTCTCTTATGGGGCGGGGGTGATGCCGCTGATCTTTGATGAACCCATCTCCGGGAATGTACTGGTAGGTAGTTTTGGCAACGAAGTCGCCCTGATCACCAGCGCCGGGGAACGCAACCAGACCCGTACCCTGGCAGGGACGGATAACCTGGTCGGGCAGGCGATCCTGTACGCATCGGCGCACGAGCCGGTGATCGGCGAGGAAGTGTATGCCGGTGGCGCTTACCTGGATGCCGGCGCAATGCACGAGGCCAGCCTGCATGCGCAGGATGTTGTCCGCTGGGTGGTGGCCGGGCTGATTGTGATCTTTGCCCTTGGCGGGCTGATCCAGGGATTTTTCTAAGGTGAGCATATGAAACGCTTCTCCGTTCAAGCACCGGTAGCCGTACTGGTGGCAGTCGCTGCCGGTGTGCTGATGTTGTTTACGTACATTTTCCCATTGGAAGGGCTGCGCGCACTGATCCTCAATGTTGTGATGATCGGGGCGGCTTCTGCCCTGGTCATTGGGGTGTTCAACCTGCTGAGCGTGCATCTGAAAAAGATCCGCAATAATGAGAAACCGGCAGGCAGTGTAGTACTGGTGGCGGCGTTGGTGTTCACTTTTGTTGTCACGCTGCTGCAGGGGTATACCAACCTTTACCCGGACTGGCTGCCCGGCGCCCAGTGGCTGCTGACCAATATCCAGCTCCCGGTGGAATCAGCGCTGATGGGTGTGATGGCCGTCACGCTGGTGTATGCCGCTGCCCGATTGATCACCCACCGCCCGAACGCTTTTTCGATGCTGTTCGTGGCTACGGTTTTGGTGACGATGATCGCCAGCACGCAGTTTGTGGTGGGGTCTGGTCTGGGAAATTTGATTCGTAATTTGCTCTCGCATGGGTTGGCTTCAGGCGGCGCACGCGGGATTCTGATTGGGGTGGCGTTAGGTACGATTGCCACCGGGTTGCGTATTTTGATGGGCGTTGACCGGCCTTATGGCGGTTAATAGCTCGTGATTGAGGTGTTCGGACAATGGGTTTTGGCTCAAACGACGAAAACGAAAATGATCTTCCCGAATGGCTGAGAGGTTTACGCGACGAGGGTGAGAGCGAGGCTTTCGAATCAGGGGAGGATATCCTCCCGGAATCGGAAGACGTCCCGGATTGGCTGGAAGAGGATGCGTCCGGCAGCTTTGCCGCGCCGGGTGCCTCCGAAGATGAAGAGGATGTCCCTCCGTGGCTGGCAAAGATCCGGGAAGAAGAACAGGCAGAAAAACCGCCTTTTGACTCGGAAGCTGAATCTGTTTCTGGAGAAGATGTGGAAGAGGATGCCTGGCTGAAGAATATCCAGGCGCAGTACCAGAAAGACCAGGCGGAAGAATCTGCCCAGGAAGCGGAAGAAGCGCCCGACGAGGTCAGTGCGGTCTGGGACGAGGGAGATGATGAGACTGGTTGGGGGCCGGACGATGAAACTTTAGGCCCGATTGCGACTGCCTGGGAGGCAGATACCGGTACCCTGGGTCCGCTGGAGGACGAAGAAGAGGTACCTGATTGGGTCAGCGGCCTGCCGACCGTAGAGCCGAAAACCGAACCGATACCGGGTTCACCGGAACCTGATGCAGCGCCTGAAGAAGAGGTCCCTGCCTGGCTGCAGGAGATCCGCAGTAAAACCACCGAGGAAACCCGTCCGCCGGATGATATCCTGCCGGAATTTGGACTGGATTCCACCGATATGTTTGCTGAATCCCCGGAGGAACCGGAAGCAGCGATGCCTCCCGGTGATGAGGAAGACACGCAGGAGCCTGCTTTTGAGAGTTCGCCTTCTGTGACGGGCAGCTTGCCTGGCTGGATGGAAGACTTGCAATCCTCCGGGAAAATGGAAGCCGCTGGGGAAGGTGAGGAAGGGCAGGAAGAAATTCCTGGATATGATGAGGAAGGCGTTTCATCGCTGTTTGCAGATGATGACCTGCCCGACTGGTTGGGAGAAGAGGAAGAAGCTCAGGCTGAAGCAAAAGAGGAACAGCAGCCTGCCCTCAGCGAATCAGACGAAGAAAGTGAACTTGAAAAAGCCGATCTGCCCACCTGGCTGCAGGCCATGCGCCCGGTGGAAGCCGTGACGGCGGACATTCCCGAAGACACCGAAGAAGTGCATGTTTCAGAGAAGAAACGCGAAACCATCGGCCCGCTTTCGGGGTTGAGCGATGTGCTCCCCGCAGAGCCGCATATTGTCCATTTTGGAAGCAAACCCAAACCGGCCGTGGCTTTTGCGCTTACCGAGCAGCAAAGGAAGTACGCACAATTATTGAAAACCCTGGTGGAGGATGAAGCCAGTTATCAGCCGGTGGAAGACCGTAAGGTCGCCAATCCGCAGCAAGTGCTGCGCTGGGTGATTGCAATAATCCTGCTTACGGTATTATTTGCCGTTATCTGGCTGAACGGCGATTTCCTCCCGCTGCCTGCAGAAGGCTTCCCGGAAGAAAATCTGGCGGTGGTCAGCATGGTAAATGAGCTGCAAGCCGGGGATAAAGTGCTGGTGGCTTTTGAATATCAGCCGGGCCTTTCGGGAGAGATTCAGGCGGCTTCTTCTGCACTGATGGAGCATTTGCTGCTCCAGGGTGCGGAATTGGTGCTGGTCTCTACCCAGCCGGTAGGTCCCGGTCTGGCAGAGAGCTATCTCCAAACGAGGTTCCAAACGTCGGCTTATGTGACCCAGAAGCAGTATGCCAACCTTGGGTATGTTTCCGGCGGGACAGCCGGTTTGCTCAATTTTGCATCCGACCCGCGGCAGACGGTGCCCAATATGGCATGGAACGCCGCGCCGCTGGATGCGGTTCAATCGGTGCGGGATTTCGCCATGGTGCTGGTCCTCACGGATGACCCGGACATTGCCCGCAGCTGGGTGGAACAGGTCCAGCCGCTGCTGGTTGAGCCGGCCATCCCCATGGTGATGGTAACCAGCGCCCAGGCCGAACCCCTGGTGTACCCCTATTACCTTTCAGACCCGCGGCAGGTTTCGGGGCTGATCAGCGGGGTGAGCGGGGGCGCCTATTATGAAACCGTGATCAACCCCTCGTTGGCCCGCCGCTATTGGGATAGCTACAATGTCGGTTTGATGCTGGCCGTGCTGGTGATTGCGGTTGGCAGTATCATCAATCTGGTACGCAGCCCCCTCAGGGGGATGCCTGAAGGACGGTCTTGATGTTTGCAGGGATGAACACACTGGATCTGGTTGGAATGGTGGTCTCTTTTATTCTGACTGTATTTGTGCTGCTGTATGCGTTCGACGATAACCCGCTCTTCCGGCTGGCCATTTATTTATTCATTGGCGTGGCAGCCGGTTATGCTGGTGCGGTGGCCCTCAAGGATGTGATCCTGCCGCGTTTGTTTGGACTGGAAGTCAACCAGATGCTGCTGGTGCTGGTGTGGATCTTGCTGCTGGCGTTGAAACTCTCGCCCAAAACGGCCAAATTCGGCAATCCGGCGGCTGGCCTGCTGGTAGGGGTAGGTGCAGCCATTGCGGTAGGCGGAGCAATCCAGGGAACCTTGATCCCGCAGGTGAGCGCTTCGGCCAATTATTTCGCAAACCTGGGGCAGTTCGGCAATTGGGGCTTTTACTTCTTCCAGGGTGTGGTGGTGCTGGTAGGCACGGTAGCTACCTTGCTGTACTTCCATTTTGGGGCTACCCCGGCGCCGAACCAGCTGCCAACCCAAAAGAACTTCATTGTCGCTATCAGCAAGGTAGGGCAGGGTTTCATTGCGATCACCTTTGGCGTGATCTTTGCCGGCGTGTACAGCGCTGCCCTGACGGCTCTGGTGGAGCGGCTGGTATTTTTGGTCACGACGATCAAGACGTTCATTCCAGGAATTTAAAAGCGGAAGACCATGACGAAAACAAAGGCTTTTGACAACGAACAAGAAGACCAGGGAGCATTGGTAGATACCCAGGAAAATAAGGTTTCCCAGGGGCAGTCTGTCCCGGTGGAACTGCGTTCCGGGTCTTTGATCACGCTGGATGTTGGCTCGGTGCATACCCGGGTGGCGCTGTTTGATATTGTGGAAGGACGTGCCCGTTTCCTGGCGGCCGGAATAGCGCCTACTTCGGCCAATCCGCCGCTGTTTGATGTGAGTGAGGGAGTCCGGGTTGCCCTGGAACAGGTAGAGACGATTTCCGGACGTTTTTTGCTGGGCGAAGGCGGCAGCCTGATCACCCCGAGCACAGAGGAAGGCTATGGGGTGGATTTTCTTGCGAGCACGCTGTCGTTGGGGCCACCGCTGAAAACCGTGGTGGTTGGGCTGCTGGATAAGGTATCGCTGGACAGCGTGACCCACCTGGCAAACACTTCCTATACGCAGGTGATCGCCTCTGTCGGCCTGAACAATATGCAGAAACCGGAATCGTACATTGACCTGATCCAGAAGACCCGGCCGGATATGATCCTGATAGCCGGGGGAACGGACAACGGCGCCAGCAAATCAGTGCTGCGGCTGGTCAATATGGTTGGGATGGCGCTGTTCCTGCTGCCGGAGGAAAACCGGCCCAAGGTGTTATTTGCCGGTAACCTGGCACTGGGCAAGCAGGTGCACAATTTCATTAAACCGCTGACCTCCATTCAGCTAGCACCCAATATCCGCCCAACCCTGACCACCGAACGTCTGGAGCCGGCAGAACCGGTGCTGACAGATACCTACCGCTCGATCCATTTAAGCCGGGTGGCCGG
>QKGK01000041.1 GCA_003250455.1 Chloroflexota bacterium
GATGATCTCAGAAATAAAAAACTGCGCCTTCATGGCGCAGTTTTGGCAAATCATAGGGGAATATCAGGAATCGATCTGAGTGAGCATAATAGGCTGGTCGGCGTGCTCGGGCAGCAGGCGGGCCTGCATGCTCCATGGGCCTGTCCAGGTGACCTGTACGGGCAGCACTTTGCCGGTCAGGTCCTGGTCGCTTTCTACAAAGACCAGCTTGGTGTTCTCGGTGCGGCCTTTCCAGCGGCCTTTGACCTTTTCCTCAAAGAGTACCTTGACGGTCTCGCCCATGAACTGGCTGTTGATCTCGCCGACAATGCGGGCCTGCTGGTCTTCCAGCATGCGGTAGCGGCGCCATTTTTCCTCTTCGGTGACGTCGTCTCCCAGGCGGCGCTGGGCCACGGTGCCAGGGCGGGTGGAGTAGCGCGCCAGGTGGGCGACGTCCAGCCGCAGGTCTTCCAGCAGGTTGTATGTATCCATGAACTGCTCGGGGGTTTCGCCGGGGAAGCCGACGATAATGTCGGTGCCGATGGAGACGTTGGGGATGATCTCGCGGATGCGGGCGATCAGGTCCCGGTACTGCTGGTTGGTATATTCGCGCTTCATGTTCACCAGCACTTCGTCGTTGCCGGCCTGCACCGGTACCTCGATATGCGGCATGATGACAGGATGCTCGGCGACCACTTGCAGCAGCTCGTCTGTCATCCAGTTGGGATGTGAAGTCAGGAAGCGCAGGCGTTCCAGCCCGTCCACCTCAGCGACCACCTTGAGCAGCTGCGCTAGGTTGGGGCCGTCAGGAATGTCCTTGCCGTAGCGGTCGACGATCTGCCCCAGCAGGGTGATCTCTTTGACGCCCTGTGCTACCAGCCGGCGGACTTCCTGCACGATCACGCCGACAGGGCGGCTGCGTTCGATGCCGCGGCGGTAGGGGATGATGCAGAAGGTGCAGGCATGGGAGCAGCCCAACACAATAGGGACATGCGCGCTGACCAGTGCGCCTTGCTCCTCGGCGGGCAGCACCAGGTCGCCGTCCATCAGGGCGTTGCGCACTTCCAGTTCGCTTTCGGCCAGGATGCGGGATTCGTCCTGCGAGAGATGGGCGATCAGCGGGCCGGGGTCGGAGGGGGGCGAGAATACGTCCACGTGCGGGTAACGTTCGGCGAGGTGCTCGGTGCCCTTTACACCGACCATGCAGCCCATCAGGTTGATCACCAGGTCAGGGTTGTTGCGTTTGTGAGCCAGCAGGGAAGTGAGGTAGCCGTGGGCGCGGTCTTCGGCGCTTTGGCGTACCACACAGGTGTTGAGGACGATTACGTCCGCTTTGCCGGGTTTTGCCGCGGCGCGGTACCCCATGCGCTCCAGGGAGGAAGCGACCCGTTGGGAGTCGGCCACGTTCATCTGGCAGCCGGCAGTCCAGATATAGTATTTCGGATGTTGTGCACTCATAGTCGGGTATTATATCAAATTTATCCGATTTGTCAGGTCATCGTGAGGAGTGTGAACAGTAACCAGGCACCAAGGGATGAGGAAAGGGCTGTTTCTGTTTTGTGGAGAATGTATCCGATAAGGGATGAATTCCTGAGCGAAACGAAGGATCCCCTGGAAATGCCTGGGTAGGGCAACCGAACCACAATTTCAGCTTGTAGGCGTCACGCTCAGCATGACAGGAACGGTCCTGATCACTCGGCGCCTGGTTGACTAGGTGCCTAAGTGCCTGGGTGACTGACTGCCGGACTGATTCAACCACAGATGGACACAGATGAACACAGATGGGGGGATAGTGAATGGTGAACAGTAATCAGGTGCTCAGGGACGGCACAACCGGATTTTTGCTACGATGAGATATTAGTTAGAGTGAAATGAATTCCTGAGCGGAGCGAAGGATCCCCTGGAAATGCCCGGGTTGGGCAACCAAACCACAATTTCAGCGGTCGGTTTTAGGTTGGCAGCACTTGACCCTGGCATGATTGCCATCTTGGACAGCCCGGGGGATGTTTCGCTTCGCTCAACATGACAAAGGGATCCTGATCACTCGGTGCCTGGGTGCCTAATTGCCTGGTTGACTTGGTGCCTGTTTGACTATCTGACTACCGGACTGACGACTACCAGACAGCTGACGTTTCGTGATACCATTACCGCTATGACTATCCTCCTGGGCGTGATCGCTGACACCCATATCCCAGACCGCAAACGCGTGCTGCCCCAGGCAGCTTTGGATCTATTTCAGGCTCAATTTGTATCTGCTATTCTGCACGCCGGGGATCTGAGTTCTGTCCGTGTGTTAAAACAACTGGGCGAGATAGCTCCTGTCCACGCGGTGCGCGGCAATACCGATTTGCTGCTGGTTGGGAAACTCCCCTGGATCCAGCGGTTGACCTTTGAGGAAGTCTCCATCGGTATGGCGCACGGCCACGGCAACTGGGTGAAATATGCGTATAACCGCATTGACTATACTTTCCACGGCCCTAAAAAGTTCACCTATTATGAGGAAACTGCCCGGAAGCAGCTGCCGGGGGTGCAGGTGGTGGTGTGCGGGCATACCCATGTGCCAGCCAATTACTGGCAGGAGGGGCAGTTGGTGTTTAACCCCGGCTCGGCCTCGCGTCCCAACCATGTCATCCCCGGGCTGCCGCCCAGCGTGGGACTGCTGCATATCGATAAGGGAAACGTCTGGGGTGAAATCGTGTTTATTTAACAGGAAATCGCTTGTTTCGATTTATAATGTTCACTACACACATAAAACCCCATTTGCAAGAGGAGAACCAATGACCAAACCCCGGATTAAGCTGATTATGAATCCCAATGCCGATATGGGAAATGCCTGGCGGTTTGCCGCTGACCTGCGTTACCTGTTCGAGGGGATCTCGGAGGCGGATTGGGCGGGCACTGTTTACCCGACCCATGCCATTACGCTGGCGAAGCAGGCCGCGGAGGAGGGCTATGATATTGTGGTCGCCATGGGGGGCGACGGTACAGCCCATGAAGTGATCAACGGGCTGATGCAAGTCCCGAAGGAAAAAAGACCAGTCCTGGGAGTGATCCCGCTTGGTTCGGGGAATGACTTCTCGGCCAATATTGGCAACACCGACAATCCGGACGAGGCTGTAAAGGCCATTTTGGGCGGCTATACCAAAAAGCTGGATATTGCCTCCATCGAGGATGAGAACGGCCGCAAGGAATATTGGGACAACACTGCCAATATCGGCTTTGGCGGCTCGGTGACGATCTATTCGCATACCCTGCCGCTGCTGCGCGGTTTCCTGATGTATCTGGCGGCGGTGCTGCAAACCATTTTTTCTGCCTACATCGTGATGAATGCCGAATTCAAGACGGATGAAGAAGAGTGGACGGACAGCGCCATCATGATCGCCCTCAACAACGGTCCGCGCGAAGGCGGTGGGTTCCAGACCGGGCCGCGCGCGGTGATGGATGATGGCTTGCTGAACTATACGATTGCCCGCAAAGTTACCCGCCTGAAAATGCTCATGCTGCTGCCCATGTTCATGAATGGGACCCAGGAGAAAGATAAAGCCGTATATATGGGCACCTTCAAAAAGATGGAGATCAAGTCGGATAAGCCGCTTTATCTGCATACCGATGGCGAGATGTTCGCCGGGTTCAACCACGACATCCATAACCTCAAGATTGAGATCCTTCCTGGGGCAATTGAGGTGCTGGTCCCCAAACCCGAAGAAGAATAACTGAAACCATGCCCACCCTGTTCCAGAGCCTGCAAAACCAAGACCTCGGCCAGCTCCATATCATTGCCGAACAATGGGGGTTGGTCTTGCAGGCGCCGGACGTACGCCAGAGCCGCAGGGAGCTTTCCCGGATGCTTCTCCAGAAAAAGGCGTTGATCCGTGAGGTGATCGAGGGCTTCCCGGTAGAGGTGCAGTCTGCCCTGTCCGATCTGGTAGGGCAGTCCGGGCAGATCGCCTGGACGCGTTTTGCCCAGCAGTATGGCGAGGTGCGCGAGATCGGCCCTGGCCGCCGGGACCGGGAAAAGCCTTACCTGGACCCTGTTTCCGTGACAGAACGGCTGTGGTACACCGGGCTGATCGCCCGCGCTTTTTTGGAAACCCCCACCGGTCCGCAGGAATTTGCCTTCATCCCACAGGACCTGATTCCCCTGCTGCCGGATTTTTTGCGTGCCGGGGCTGCACAAATGCCGCTCAGCCGCCCGGCGACCCCGGCAGAACGCGCTTATACCTTTCCCGCAGACGACCAAATATTAGACCATGCAACCACGCTGTTGGCAGCGCTGCGTATGGGGCTGCCAGCAGCAGAACTATCCGCCGCCAGCAGCGGCTGGAAAATAGACATACCTGCTCTCACGGCGCTGCTCTATACAGGCGGGCTGCTCAACGAAAAGGGGCTTCCCAAAGCAGAAGCTGTACGTGCGTTCCTGGAAGCGCGGCGCGCGGATGCGCTCAATCAACTGGCAGCGGCCTGGCTGGAAAGCACGACTTACGATGACCTCCAGCTGATCCCGTATCTGGTGATGGAAGGGGAGTGGCTTGAGAATCCGTTTGAACTGCGGAGGGTTGCGCTGGAATTGATCCGGCAGCTGGATTATGGTACCTGGTGGAGCCTGCCAGCGCTGCTGCAAACGGTGAAGACCTACCAGCCCAATTTTTTGCGCCCGCATGGGGATTATGATTCGTGGTACCTGAAGGATAGCCGCACGGATGAATATTTGCGCGGGTTTGAATATTGGGATCAGGTGGAAGGCGCTTACCTGCATCATCTGATCACCGGGCCGCTGCACTGGCTGGGGATGGTAGATCTGGCAGCCGCCCAGCAGGACGCTCCTGTGACCGTGTTCCGCTTTTCGGCCTGGGCGCAGGCCCTCCTGGCCGGGCAGCCCCCGGCGATCCGCTGGAAGGAAGATGCCTCCCCGGCGCTGAATTCTTTGGGAGAAATTTTGGTGCCGCGCTTGGCACCGCGGGCGGCCCGCTACCTGATCGCCCGGTTTTGTGAATGGGGGCCGGTCAAAGCAGAGCGCTATACTTATACGATCACCCCGGCCTCGCTGACGGATGCCCGCCGCCAGGGGTTAAGGGTCAAACATCTGCTCAGCTTATTGCAGCGCTATGCCGAAGTCGAACTGCCGCCCAATGCGACCCAGGCGCTGACCCGCTGGGAAGAGCAGGGCACGCAGATCCGCTTCCAGCGGGAGGTTGTGCTGCGGGTGAACCACCCGGATGTGCTGGCAGCGTTGATGGCATCCCCGGCAAAACGGTTTTTAGGATTGCAGCTAGGGCCTACTGCCATCACGGTCAATCCCGGCGCGCTGAAAAATGTGCGCGCCACCCTGATTCAGCTGGGCTATCTCAGCGAGGTGTCGTTCGAGCCGGATGAGTGAGCGGGGATTAGGTATACGCAAGGTTAAATCATTACATGAAGAAAAAATTCAGCCTCTTAGTGTTTTTTTGTATTTAGTGAATTGTCATTCCGAGCGCCAACACCTTTGGTGTTAGCGAGGAATCCACCTAAAATTTCAAACCTGGCACACACATCTCAATTTTTAGTACCCTGCCCAGGGAAAGTGTGCACTACCTGAACGTCCTGCTCGCCTTTGGTTGGTGGGAGGATGCTTCGCCTTACGCCTTTCAGGCGTCCGACTTTTAGGCATCTCGCTCAGCATGACATGTTAAAAACAAGAGCGGCACAATTTTGTGCCGCTCTTTTGTTTATTTGGTTTTGAAATGGCTAATTCTCAGGCGCTCCCGCCAGGATCCATTCTTCCAGCAGAGTTACCTCTTCGTCCGTCAGCTGGAAGTAGTGCGGGGTTTCCATCGTCTGGCGTACGTACACTTCGCTGGCTTCCAGGTCTTCCGGGGTGATCCCCGGCCCGGTTTGTCCACCGGCCAGCAGCGCTTCGTAAGTGGTCACATTCAAACCGCCGGTCGCTGCCTCACCATGGCATGCTGAACAGCGCGTGGAGAGCATGGTGCCAATGCTGCCGTCGTAGGTCAGCGGCTCATCCGCGCTGTCTTCGGTTTCTTCGGGGACGACCGGTCGAGCTGCGATCAGCTCTTCCAGCTGTTGGCTGAGGAGCGGTTCCATTTCCGGGGCGTTGAACCCGGCATAGGTCCACACGTTCCCGTGGCAGGCTTCGTTTCCGCAGAAGGAATCGTCCACGGGGGGCTTGCCTTCCAGGGTTGCGAGGTCGTCAATGCCTTCGGGTGTGGTATGGCAGGCCTTACAGGAGTTGTCTTTGACGCGTCCATGCAGGGCGATCCAGGTGGTGAGGGTGTGGGATACCGGTTCCGGCCCAGTCACCAATTCGATCTCGGTCGTGATCTGGTTCTCGGTGCTGGTGACCGGGATGGAGTGGCAAACGTTGCACTCCAGCCGCACGACTTCCCCGTCGCTGCTGAGGTGTTTCCCATCGTGGCAGCGGAAACAGCCGGGGTCGTTCTTGTGTCCCAGGTTGTCCGGGTGCGAATCCCAGTCGATCTTCTGCTCGGGGAACACGCTGGTTTTGTAAATATCCTGCAGCACACCAATCGCCTGAACAATATCGTCGTACTGTGCGACGTAAACATCCGGGTAGTTATCCGAATAGAACACGGCCAGCTCATTCATACTGTCCAGGGCAGTGTCTACATCGGGATAATCTTCTCGAAGCAGGGAGACGCCTTCGCGCACCAGGTAAGGCAGGTCGGAGGACATCAGGCCTTTGTACATTGCCTGGCTGATGGCGACATCCGGCTCGGGGATGCGGTGGGTCACCCGGTTGTGGCAGGTAATGCAGTCCATTTTTACCAGATCGTCCTCGTTGATCTCGGCAGGGTCAATCCCGGCAGAAATATCTACGTATTCGGTCAGGTTGCCATCAACATCTTCCACCCGCACGTAGGGGATATCCTGTTCAAGGTCGTCAGTGGGGTAGTACATGATGTTGTTCTCAATATGCCAGTGGATGCCAAAGCCCAACCCTTCACGGGCAGTGCCGCCGCCTGTTTTCATGATCAGGTACAGGTTGTAGGCGGTATTGTTCTCGTTGGGCTGGTAAGAGACCATGTCTTGCAGACTGTCGGATGAGAACTTTTCGGGGAAGTGGCACGTTTCGCAGGAATCCTGCGCCGGGCGCATGTTATGCGCCTGGATGGGATATTCGTACTGCTTGGTGATATTGAGGACGACATGCCTGAGGTCTC
>QKGK01000497.1 GCA_003250455.1 Chloroflexota bacterium
CAGGAAGGGAATCGACTCAAAATGCCGCTCAGTGTCCAGGGCCACCATGCCCTGATGGACGGACTGCACATTGGCCGCTATTTCCAGTTGATTCAGGGCTATCTTCACAATCCGGATTTTTGTTTGATCAGGTAAATAAGCAGACCATTGAAGTGAAAGACCGCACCGAATGGCGCGCCTGGCTGGAAGCGGTCCATATCCTTTCACAGGGGAAGAAGATGGGGCTGCGATAATTGCCTGATTTCTGGGCTATAATTCCATTATCGACAAAACGCGTTTAAATATCTTTTTGTAATCTCCACGGCTGTGCGATTCATCCCCAGTTGGTATTTCCGTGATAATGAAGTTGAGTTTAAAAGGAGCGAGTAAATGGACAAATTTCGATGGGGTATCATTGGCCCTGGTCGCATTGCACGAAAATTTGCCACTGATTTACAGGTAGTCCCCGAGGCGGAACTCTACGCCATCGCCTCCCGCAGCGGTGGGCAAGCCTTCGCCAATAAGTTTGATGTCCCGGTGGTATATGATCAATATCAGGCGCTGGTAGCAGACTCGGCCGTGGATGCTGTCTATATTGCCACCCCAAACATTCTCCACGCCGACAACATCCGCTTGTCCCTGGAGGCTGGCAAGCCCGTTCTGGTAGAGAAACCATTTACCGTCAACGCCCAGGAGGCAGCGCCCCTTTTTGAGCTTGCCCGCCAGAAAGGGGTCTTCCTGATGGAAGCCTTTTGGACGCGCTATCTCCCCGTCTACCAGACCGTCCGCACCTGGTTGGATTCCGGTGCGGTGGGGGAGGTTGTCGTAATCCATGGAAACTTTTGCTTTGCAGGCAAGCAGGATGAACAAGACCGCTGGCTGAACCCTGATCTGGCGGGTGGCACCCTGCTGGATATTGGCATTTATCCGATAGCGGTCTATCAATGGATCCTGCAGCAGAACCCCGTCAAAGTCCAGGCGAGTGCTACCATTGGTGAGACAGGTGTGGATACAACCTTCTCCGTGCAGATGCAGTACCCCGGTGGCGCAATGGCTCAATTTTTTACCAGTTTTGAAATCAATTCAAAGGGGGATATGTCCATCTATGGCACCAATGGCGCAATTCATATCAACCATGGTTTCCACGGCGCCACCATGGCCACGTTGGCAGCAAATGGCAAAGAAACCTCCATCAATGAAGGTTTCCGCAGTGGGGGTTTTGAATATCAGATCGAGGAAGCGGTGGATTGCATCCGTAAGGGCCTGATTGAAAGCCCCCGCATGTCGCATGCCGATTCGCTTGCCAACATGCAGTTGATGGATGCAATCCGTGCTCAGATCGGGTTGAAATATCCGTTTGAGCAGCGTCCGGGCTAAACGAACTCGATCACTTCCAGCCGTACCAGCTCTTCCACAATATCCTGAATTTCGGTGGAATAGGTTTCTTCCACCTCGGCTTTTTGCATGATGTTCGCAATCGTCAGCGGTTTGGATTGCGGGAAAGGCAGGTGGAAGAGGAATTTTCCCTGCGGCGTGGTCAGGCTGATCTTGCGTTCTTTGCGCTCCCTTCCTTCCCCTTCCCAGATAGTGACCGAGCTAAAAAGATCCCCAGAGCGGGCAATCGCGAAGTTGGCTCCGGCATGCGGCTTTTCCCTCACCAGCCGGCTCAGACCTTGCCCGGGGTCTTCTTTGCCAAATTCACCCAGATCAACTTCCATCGAAATCTTATTGGTGCGCAGGTTATAGCGGAAATAGGGGCGCTTTTTCTCGTGCACTTCAATTTTTTCAACGATTCCCAGTTCGGCCAGCCCGTCCAGAAAGTCCTGCGCAGTGCGGATGTGTAAGCTCAACCGGGAAGCGGCTTCGGAGGCCGAGATATCCTGGTAGTTGACCAACAGGGTGAAGAATTCCTCGGCGTAATCTTTGGAGAGGTAGGTGCTTAGTTGTGCGGCAGTTTTGAAATCCATGGCTGGCCTCTTAATCCGACATCGGGTTCAGCCGGAGCGCATTCATTTTGTCAATGATCTGCGATTCCCGCCCTGCCTTGGAAAGCTCCAGGAACTCGATGAACACGTCCCCAAGGGATTCGCACAGCTGGTCAAAGTTCAGGTCCTGCTTGAAGAGCAGGTAGTCCTTTTCTGTAATGTGTACGGAGACGTTCCCGTCATAATTGATCGCAACCCAGGTGTCTTCCAGGTAGTCTTTGTTCAATCCCAGCAAGTATCGGAGTTCCCGATTAGGTAAGGCCAGCACGAATACAATCCGGTTGTCCTCTTTGAAGGGGAAGGCGATCAGGCTCCTGGTGATGAAATCGACAAAGCGGATCATTTCTGTTTTGCTGACCTGGGTCTGGCCTGCCGGACGGGGGCGGGCGGTATAGTTCTCCCCGGTGTCCTCTATCGGCATGGCAGCCAGTTCGAAAATCTCCACGCCCCGCCACTTCAGTTTTCGGTTGACCAGATTGTAAAAGGAAACCAGCATGGCACCGTACATGATGACCATAAAGAGCGGGATCAATCCAACTTCGCTCTTATCAGCGAATGCCGGTGGGGCAGAGACGCACATCAATCCGGCAGCGGATTGGAAGATCCCTAAGGCCAGGTACCCCGAATTGCGGGTGCGCCAGAAGATGATGAAGGGCCAAACGGAGATGATGAAAAAGATTGCCCCCAGGACATAAAACGAGACCTCGAAGCCCAGGGTGACTGATAGGACTAACCAGATGGCAATGATACTGATCGGGAAAAGGATGAAAGAGAACGCATTCTGGCTTTTGGTTTTTCTTTCGTAAAACATGATACTCTCCTGCTTGTGAGTTGATATAACTATACTTCATTTAAATTGAAGTTTATATAAAGTATACTGTAAAAAAGATTAAAAAGGGATTAATGCTGATTTGGACTGCTCACAAAGCTAACCATTTTTTGGTTTTGGGCGTAAAGTTGGTAGAATAAAGTAGGAGACAAAATTTTATCCCAAGGAACATACAATGCACTGGTACAAGCAAACCATCCAGATCCAAACCCGCGGCAAAGGGCTGTATAACTTCACTCCACAGGTGCAGCAAGCCCTGGAGCAGTGGGGCGTAGAAGAAGGCATTTGCCATCTCTTTGTCCAGCACACCTCTGCTTCCTTGGTCGCCAGCGAAAGCTGGGACCCCACCGCCCGGCAGGACCTGGAAGCCTTCATGGACCACCTGGTGCTCGAAGACCAGCCCTATTACCGCCACACCCTGGAAGGCCTGGACGATTCCCCTTCCCACATGCGCGCCATGCTGACCCTCACCAGTCTATCCGTTCCGGTCGATCACGCGCAGCTCAGCCTGGGCACCTGGCAGGGCATCTATCTGTTCGAACACCGCACCCGCCCGCACCGCCGCAATGTGGTCCTGCGCTGCCTATCGGTCAGCGAATGATCTTTTGAAGCAGAAATTGGGATTATAATATCTGGACAGATTTAGCGGGATGTCTCGCTTGAAGTTTTACCAACTTGTGATACGATATTGTCCGTTACATTTTGCACAAACGGTTTCAATTAGAGATGTGACATGGTAGCGAACATCAAAAAAGGATATTTTGGAGGTTCAAAATGACTAGGTTAGGCCCAACAGAGTTAATTATCATTCTCGTGATCGTGATCCTGGTATTCGGGGTGGGGAGAATCGGAAAGATCGCCGGTGAATTGGGTGGCGGTATCCGTGCTTTTCGTGATGGTTTGAAGGGGGACGATGAGGAAGAAACCAAAGAAAGTGCAGATTCCAAGGACTCCGCCGAAGAGAAGTAGCCAGCCAAAGCGTTGGTTCATATTCCGGGGTTGAAGTTTTAGCCAATCCCGGAATGTATTGGCATTCTAAACCGGGAAGATTCACCATGGATTTATTAGGCGTTGGCCCCTTAGAACTCGTATTTGTTCTGCTGATCGTTTTTCTGGTCATTGGTCCCAATGATATGGCCGCCACCGTAAAAAAGATCGGACGTTTTCTCAGCACTGTGAAAAAGTCAGAATTTTGGCGCGGGGTCAACGAGATTTCCAAAGAAGTGCGCACCTTACCCAACACCCTGATGCGCGAAGCAGAATTGGAAGACCTGCAAAAAGACCTGGATAAGGATGCCAAAGAGATTCGCAATGTTTCCAAAGAATTCAGTGCGGATGTCCCGGATTGGCGCAAGAGCGCCAGGGAAGAAGTTTCTGCCAGTCAAAAGGCTGCCAGTACAGCCGCTGATGCTCAGGTAGAATCTTCGACTGAACCCGAAACCGACCAGCCCCCCGCAGCGGAAGAAGAGAAGGAATAGTCCATGCGCAAAGTCTTTTCCACCATCTGGAAGGTCATCACCGCCCCATTCCGCTTTGTTTTCTGGTTATTCCGGACGATTTTTAATTTCTTCAAGAAAATATTTTTGGCTATCAAGAACTTCTTTTCTGAGGAACCGGAAGAAACCCCCATCGGGGATGTGCTGCAAGCTGGTTTTGAGAACCCGGCATCCATCCTCTATCATCTCAACGAACTTCGCAAGCACATCTTCCGGGCGGTATTGGGATTTGTGATCGCCACGGTGCTGGCGTTCATCTTCATCACCCAGATCCTTGAGTGGATCACCCAACCGATTGGCGGTATTGAACAGATGCAGGCCATCGAAATCACCGAGCCGGTCGGGGTGGTCATGCGGGTGGCCCTGCTGACCGGGTTTGCCATTTCGCTGCCTTATATCGCTTTCGAGCTGATGTTATTTGCTGCGCCAGGGCTTTCCCGCCGTGCCAGGGTGATCGGCATCTTTTCCATTCCGCTGGTATTCATTTTCTTTATCGGTGGGATGGCTTTTGCCTATTACTTTATGTTGGATGCTGCCCTTCCGGTGCTGCTCAACTTTATGGGCATTCCCACCCTGCCGCGTCCGTCATCCTATATCCGCTTTGTCACTGGCCTGATGTTCTGGATCGGGGTCTCGTTTGAATTTCCGCTGATCGCTTATGTGCTTTCTGCCATGCGCCTGCTCAAACCTGAGAACCTGCGGGATAACTGGCGCATCGCGGTGATCGGGATCGCCGTCCTGGCCGCCATGATCACTCCCACGGTGGATCCGATCAATATGGGCATCGTAATGGTCCCGCTGATCGTGCTGTATGCCATGGGGGTGGGCATGTCCTACCTGGCTTGGGCCGGCCGCCGCAGGGAGGAATCCGCCGCACCTGCCTGATCAAAACAATTACGAAGCCCCGGTATTTACCGGGGCTTTATTTGTTAATGAATAATAGACAAAAAAGGTAAAAAAACGGAGTAAAATTGCGTCTAAAGAATCATCTGGCGAAAAAGGAGATTTTCATGCAGAGCAATCAACGGCAAAGGGTTAAAGCCCGCCGCAATAAAGAAAAACGTAAAGAGATCATCACTTGGACAATTGGCACTGCCCTGGTTTTGGCTTTTATCCTGTTTCTCATCTTTCGGCCTCAGCCCGAAACACAGGCAAACACCGGATATCAATTACAGCCCCGTGGGGAAGGGGTAGGCACACTCATCCCGGTTAAAACCGCTGACCATATTCCTGATGGCGATCCGGTAGATACCCCCACAGACCCGCCCACATCTGGCTCGCACTATGTCACCTGGACTGATGCCGGTTTCTACACCGTGAACTCCCCTGAATACCTGGATCTTTATCACGACGGTCATCTCATCCACAGCATGGAGCATGGCTATGTCATCTTCTGGTATAACTGCAACCTGCTCACCGAGGAAAGCTGCAATACTTTGCTCGATGATGTTCAATCCGTTATGAACCAGTTCAATGGCTACAAAGTGATCGCTTTCCCGCGTCCCTCCCTCGAAAAACCGTTGGTGATGACCTCCTGGGGCTACATGCAGGAATTTGACACCTTTGACCGGGACCTGGCGGTGCAATTTATCGAAACCAACCAGCCCCTGGCCCCCGAACCGGACGCAATGTAAGCGGATTTCTAATACCAAATGATCTTTAAATAGCGGCACTCGCCGCTATTTTTTTATCTCACCCGGATTGGTTCAAGTCCCGCTATTTGGAGTACAATACCACCTTGTCAGCTGATTGGGAGTGATGTATGCAAAAATGGAACTGGATGTTGCTCGTGATATTTCTATTGGTGGTCATTGCCGGAGTGGCAGCGGGGGTCTATTTTCTGACCTGGTCGCCAGACTGCGAAATCTGGGATGGTCCTTCCGAAGTCCAGATCACCACCATCCCTCTGGCCGATCCGCTGGACCGCAGAACAGCAGAAATCTCCGGCATGGATTGGTATGGCGATTATCTCATCCTCCTCCCGCAATATTTCAATTTTGCCGTTGGCCGCGTGATCTATGCCATCCCCAAAGCGGATCTCCTTGGCTACCTGGCAGACCCCACCGGCGCCTCGCTTGAAGCGATTCGCATTCCGGTGGACGATGAACAGCTGGAAGAATCTTTGCGCAGTTTTGAAGGGTATGAGTCGATTGCTTTTTCCGGCGATCAGGTCTTTCTGACGGTCGAAACTTCCGCAAGACGGCAGATGCAAGGTTATCTGGTCTCCGGCGAAATAGCCTCGGATATGAGCGAAATTGTGCTGGATGAATCTTCACTGCATCCGATTGATCTCCCCCTCCAGCTTTTTAACTCTACCGACGAAGCCATGCTGGTAGCCGGTGACCAGGTCTTCACCTTCTTTGAGGCCAATGGAATCGGGGTCAATCCCAACCCGGTTGCCCAGGTGTTTGACCTTAACCGCAGCCCCACCGGCACGATGCCCTTCCCCAATATCGAATACCGCGTGACCGACGCCACCCGCCTCGACGCACAAAACAACTTCTGGGTGGCCAACCAGTTTTCTTTTGGCACCTTGGGAATGCGCCCCAATCAGGATTCGCTGGCGCAAACCTTTGGCGAGGGCTGCACCCATGCCCATGCTTTCTCCACGGTGGAACGCCTGGTAGAGATGCACTACGACCCGCAGGCTGGTTTTTCCCTCACAGGGACCCCGCCCATCCAGCTCCAGTTGGATGGTGACCTCAAGTTCCGCAATTGGGAAGCGATTGCCCGCCTGGACGATCTCGGCTTCCTGATCGCCACCGATAAATACCCCGGAACCGTTTTGGCTTTTGTCCCCTACCCGTAGACAGCAGCTTTACGGCAGCCACACCCTCAGCACACCGGAACCCATCCC
>QKGK01000480.1 GCA_003250455.1 Chloroflexota bacterium
GTTATTTTACTTAGTCTTACCTATTTTAGCATATTTTTTGGCCCTGCTCATCACATTTTAATTTTTTTCCATCTAAAATTTAAAAGGCTAATATTTGAGATCAATTTCCCCTGAATTTTGCTGTATACTGGTCTTGAGCATCCTATTTGAAAAGGAGAGGAGTGGCATATGAGCAGTTTACAAACCCTTGTAGACAATTTTCTGGCGCAAGAGCGCATTGCCGTGGTGGGTGTCCGCACCACCCAGGAGGACGCGGCCAACAGCATTTATAAAAAGCTGAAAGACGCAGGTTACCAGGTCTTTGCTGTCAACCCGTCCACCAGCGAGTATAAAGGCGATCCCTGTTATCCTTCCGTCAAGGAGATCCCAGGCGGGGCGCAGGCGGCCGTCATGGTCGTCCGGCCGGAAGTGGCCGAACAGGTGGTGGTGGATTGCCACGAAGCAGGCATACAGCACGTGTGGATGCACCGCTCCATCGGAAACTCTGTCTCGGAGAAAGCAGTAGCCTATTGCAGGGAAAATGATATGGCCGTGATCGGCGGGGGCTGCCCGATGATGTTCGTCAAGCCGGTGGATTTTGGGCATGTGTGCATGCGCTTTATCGGCAAATATGCCGGTTGGCTCCCCAAGGATTAAGACGCAGCTTGGCACTATATCGTTAAATACATAAGCGGAGGGATTTTACACCCTCCGCTTTCGAGTTCAGGGTCAATTCAACTATTATTCCACGCTGATGATCTTGAGCTGCATCTTCCCGCCGGGGGTTTCCACCGTGACTGAATCTCCGGCTTTGTGCCCCATCAGGGCCTTTCCGATCGGGGATTCGTGGGAGATACGCCCTTCACGCGGGTTGGCCTCGCGGGGTCCTACCATGTAATACTTTTCCTCGGGATAGCTGCCCTCTTTGATCGTCACAGTACTGCCGACATCCACCATTCCATTGACATTCCCCTTATCAATGATCCTGGCGCCAGCCAAAATTTCCTCGTACTCGCGGATCTTGCCTTCCAAAAAGCCCTGGTCTTCCTTGGCTTTATGGTAATCGGCGTTCTCGCTCAGGTCGCCCTGCTGGATGGCAAAACGCAGCCGCTTGGCGAGTTCATCCCGCTGGCGGGTTTTCATATCCTGGAGTTCTTCGCGCATTTTTTCTGCGCCTTCCGGTGTAAGGTAATATTCTTCAGACATAGGTAATACTTTCTTTACGGTAAGGTAAGTGGGTCAAATAATTTTAAATATTCTTCGACCGCATATCGGTCGGTCATACCGGCAATATAGTCAGTGATGGTGCGTTCCAGCCCGCGCTGATCGATCAGCGCCTGGAAGCTCCCATCCAGCATGGAGGGTTCTTCGCGGTACGCATTGAACAATTGGGAAATTGTGCGCTCGGCTTTAACCGCCATGCGCACTACCCGGTTATGCCGGTAAAGCTTATTATACAGGAAATCTTTCAGCTCACGGTTGCGGCGGTGCATGTCTGGGGTGTGTTTGGCTACATTGTGATCCATTTTTTGCAGGTCAAGCGGCGACTTCACTTTGGCCCTGGCAATTTCATCCGAGGTGGATACAACCACATCCGACACCAGCATCCCGATCAAATGACGGATCAGCCGGTGGCGGTTCAGGTCGGAAAGCTGCTCTTCTTTCCAGTTGATCCCTTCCCGCAGGATCTCCCAGATCTCGATGCCGGAAAGCATCGGCGGGGTGATCATCCCGGAGCGCAGGCCGTCATCCAGATCGTGAGCCGTATAAGCCAGTTCATCCGCCACATTGGCAAGCTGCGCCTCCAGATGTCCGCGCAGTTCCGGGTCGTAATCGCTGGCATCCGAAATATCATACTCTGTCTCGTGCTTGACGATCCCTTCCAGTACCTCCCAGGAAAGATTGAGCCCGTCAAAATCGCCATAACGCTTTTCCAGCTTGGTCACGATCCGCAGCGACTGCTTGTTGTGGTCGAAACCGCCATAATCCTTCATCAGCCGGTTGAGGATCACTTCGCCGGAATGACCAAAGGGCGGGTGGCCCAGGTCGTGGGCCAGGCAGATCGCTTCCACCAGGTCTTCATTTGCGCCCAGGGCGCGTGCCAGCGTGCGCCCGATCTGGGCGACTTCCAAAGTGTGGGTCAACCGGGTGCGGAAATAGTCACCCTCATAATTGATGAATACCTGGGTCTTATATTCCAGCCTGCGGAAGGCCGTGGTATGCAAAATCCGGTCACGGTCCCGCTGAAACGAGGTGCGGTAATCCGGTTCGTGGTCTTCAAATTTTCGTCCCTTGGTCTGACTGCTGCGCAGCCCATACGGCGCCAGGGAGTTATCTTCTATGTCTTCCAGCTTTTGACGGGTGTGAATCATGTCAATTCCTTTTTTAATTCTTATGAGTGTAATTCAGACCAAATTACCTGTCAACAACGCCAGCGATGTCATTGGGAACATAACGCACCTTCTGGCAAGTTGTCTATACGCATCTATTTTTAGTATACCAGTTAATCAGGAAATATTTTCTTGCGGCTATTCTTTTGCAACATTATAGTACAACTTCTTTCCCAGTTGTAAGCTCGAAACACGCTAGAGGTGGTACTTTTCGAGTACAATACCATGCAGAGAGATTATCCAGCACACACAGCAGGAGCAGGCATGGATCACGCCAGGCTGGCCCGTGAGACCGTAGACACATTAGCCCCCTACCTCAAAGAGCTGATGGATCGGCAGATCCCGGACCCTGAAGCGCCGCTAAATAAAATCGAAGCTTTTCGGCTTTGGAGATTGATCTATCCTAAGATCGCGCTGCGCTCCGGAGTCATTCAGGCAGCAAAAAAGATCATCGAGGAAAATTCAGCCGGAAACCGCGCCGCCCTGACCCATCAGCTTACCCAGGTGTACCGCACCAACGAGCATATCGCCCTCGAAGTGATGGAAATCATCCGCTCTCATCCCAGACAGGAAGAAGAACCTACACCACAATCCAGGGCAGACTATTTCTTTCAGCCAACTTCTCCCGGAAAAGAATTCAGCGCTGAGCAGGTTTCCTGCCAGGTATGCGGCACAAAGGATGAAACCCTCCGCCTGGTCAGTTACCCTTATGTGGTCAGCCTGATCATCGTCACATTCCGGCGGGTCTTTCAGGGCGTTTACTGCGGGAAACACGCCAACCGCTATTATTTTCTGGCAGTGTTCATCACAATGACGATTGGCTGGCTGGGCATCCCCTTTGGGTTTCTCTTCACCCCGCTAACCCTTTCCTCTCTCCTCACAGTAGATAAAAAATTACGTCCGGCAAATGCAAAACTGTTACTGGAAATTGCGAAATCCAGGCTGGAGACGGATGAAAGAAACGCTGCGGCAGTCTACCTGAAGGAATCCCTGTGGCTTGAAGACAGCGAACAGGCCCGGTCTTTAGCCAAAAAACTGCTTCCCGAACTCGGGCCAGCAGCCCAGCCCAGTTTCACTTTCCAGCTAACCTCTTTGCTGTTCAACTTCCTCACGGTATGGATCATGGGATTTCTCATCGGCCTGGTCGACGGCGTGATCAGCCTCCCCCTGGAAACCGGCAGCGAAAATGTATCCATCTTGGTGATGGTCTTCAGCTATCTTCCATTGATCCTGCTGCTGTTCTTTGGCAGCTATATGGCCGCCCATCTGTCAGGCGAGACAGCGCAGCGGGTGCAGCTGGACAGTAAATGGAGTGGGCGAATCTTTACCATCACGCTCAGCCTGGGGGTGGTTTATGCGATCTTTACAGGCAAATTCCTGGCCATCAACCAGATGGGCAGCCACCTCGACCCGCAAAACTTCCTTGATTCCCTGTTTTATTATGGGGGCATGATCTTCAACGGGGGTTGGCAGTTGATCCTCCAAATATTTGTTGGGAAAGCCCCAACCTACCTGCTTTTCCTGATATTTGTGCTGCTGGGGGGCGTGCTCTTTCTCTGGAACCTGCTTGACCATATCACCCAATCCGTCCAATGGCAGCATTCGCTGGACGAGATCACCGGCTCTATGGCGCAGGAATCCGGCACCCTGGCAGTTTTGACGACTGCCCTCCTGGTGCTCATCTTTTCGCTTGTCTTTGGAACGGTTTTCTTCCTGACCAGCTAATTCCGGCCAGTTATTCCCCTCTTTTGATCAAAGTTCCCAGATTCGCTCCGGACATCACCTGCCGGAGGTTTTCGGGCTGTTCGGCGGAAAAGATCAGCACTTCCAACCCCGGAATTTCCTCCACCAGCGCGACCATCTCCCCCACCTTCCCGGACATCCCGCCGGTCACGTCAGTAGCCGCCGCTCCTTGCACAGCATCCAGTGTATCCCCCCAGCTTTTCGGGGTGATCAGCGGGATCACCTGCGTATTGGCCGGATAATCAACCCAAACGCCGGCCTCGATCCCGGCAAGCAGGATGCGGCCTGGGTTCAGCTGCCGCGCAAGGTGGACAAAAATATCTTCCGTTGAGAGGATCGTGCCCCCCCGCACCTGGTCGAAGGCCACATCACCGTACACCACCGGCACCAACCCGCGCCGCAAAGCATCCTGCATGGGGGCTAGCTCCCAGCGCAGCACCTTGCCATCCGACACTACCGCAGAAGAAGAAGCCGGAAAAGTCAACGCCGGTACGCCCGCCTGATTCAAATTTTCCATCACAATGCGGTTCAGAGCACTGGCCTGGAACCAGACTTCCAAAAAACCGAACCATCCCTCCGGGGTAGAAACCTGTTGGCGCGTACCGTATTTTTTGGCGGGTGCATGTCCAAAGGACCCTGACCCATGCCCCAGCACCAGCCGGGTTTCAGGGGAATCTTTGATGATCCCTGCCAGCTCAGCCGCCAGGGAAGCGATCAGGTCTGGTTTGGCGGTGCTGGGGGTAAATTTATCCGTGATCAGCGAGCCGCCCAGTTTCAGGAAGAAGAGCTTGGGGTTATCTGCCATTATTTCCCCACCTGCGTGATGATTGTACGCACAGCCCCGGCATCTTCCAGTGCCAAGGCAACGGCCTGCGCCTGGTCGGGCTCCACCAGGGCGATCATATTGCCGCCGCGCCCGCCTCCGCTGAGCTTAGCGCCCGATGCGCCTGCCTCCCGGGCCGCAGCTACCAGTTGGTCCAATTCCGGGCAGGAGACGCCCATCTTTTGCAGCACTTCATGGTTATCATTCATCAGCGGGCCCAATGAATTGATGCGCCCATTCTGGATCGAAAGGGCAGCGTTGGTGGTAATGCGGCCACACAGGGCAAAATAGTGTTCAAACAGTTCAGGCTGGGCTTCGTATGCCCGCCGCACATCCCCCACCGCGACCGAGGTCGGGCTCACCAGACCGGTATCGCCGATCACCAGGGTAAAGGGATACCTGATTTCAATCGTTTTGATCGGCTGTCCCTTAATGAAATACACCGGTTGGGCAAAGGTCACTACCGTATTATCAATCCCGGAAGGCGTGCCGTGGTGCAGCTTTTCCACCTCATAGGTCAACGCATTGACCTGTTCATCCGGCAGCGGGTGCCCTAAAAAGCCTGAAAGCGCCCGGATGATCGCCACGGAGACCGCCGCACCGGAACCCAGCCCGGCTGCCAGCGGAATGGTGGAAGAGATCATTAACGTGCAGGCAGACGGGGAAGCCACACCCAGCGCATCCAGCGTCAGGCGGATCGCCTTCCCGACCGCATCTTCAAGCGGCAGGGCAGACAGCTCACTGCGAAGTGCAATATCCGGGGCCAGGATCCTGATCCCCTCCCCGCCCGGCTGCGCCTTGATGATGGCTTTGGCCTCCACCTGGCGCACCGGAACTGCCAGCGCAGGCTGTCCGTAGACGACCGCGTGTTCTCCAAAGAGGATGATCTTTCCGGGAGCAGAAGCAGCAATTGCAGGCATCAGACTAGAAAATATAAAAGATGACCAGGATGGATGCGCCCCACAGCATCATATTGATCTGGAAAGGCAGGTCCTTGAGCACAATCTCTTCCGGGGCTTCGCCTTCACCCTTGATCTGGATCAGGTACAGGTAGCGGAACACCCCATAGATGACAAAGGGGATCGTCAGCATGGTCACATGGTTATCGGGCAGGTTCTCCGCAGAAAATGTGTACAGGCTGTACGTAATGATCGTACAGGTCAACACGATCATTAACAGCTGGTCCAGATACGCCAGAGTATAGCCGGAAAGCACTTTGCGGGAATTGTTCTCGACCGTATGTGAGTTAAGCAGTTCTGTGCGGCGTTTCCCAATACCCATGAACAATGCCAGGAAAATCGTCGCGGTGTATATCCAGGGTGAAAAGCGGTCCACGTGGATGATCACCACCCCGGCTGCCACCCGGACGAGGTAAAAACTTGCCAGCACCAGCACATCGATCAGCGGGATATGTTTGAGGTAGTACGAATATGCCAGGTTGAGCACAATGTATCCCAGGGCGAGATAGGCAAAATCATGCGACAGCCAAAATGCCCCGCCAATACCAACGGTCAGCAGTACGGCTGCTACTCCCCACGCAACGGGAATAGGCAGCGCGCCCGAAGCGACCGGACGATTGCGCTTGGTGGGATGCTGCCGGTCGGATTCCACGTCGAAGATATCATTGATGATGTAGATGGCGCTGGCGATCAGGCTGAACAAAACTGTCCCCAGGATCGTTTCCAACAGCGAGGAGGGATACCCGATCTTGCGGTCAAAAACAACCGCCGCAAAGATCAACCCATTTTTCACCCATTGCTTTGGCCGCATGGCTTTGATGATTGCTTTCAACATACCGAAATGATAGCATAAACGCTTGGCGAAGGGTAGCGATTTTATACCCTATGTCCGCTTGGGAGAAGCGATTATCATGAAGATTCGCCCCTGTCAAGCGGGGTCATTGGTCCGCACGCACACCTCACAAAAATTGTCAAGCAAGTTCCCCTACTCACATGCATAAACGACATTGTTTGTCAAGCAGCGCGGGAAATTCGATAAAAACCAATCATTTGCATTCTGGTTTATTTTCGTTTATGCTGAAAATTGAACAACCCGGATCGATCCACCCAAACACCAACAAACAATATCCATCCTCTTTGGAGCAGGCCTCCCCGAAAGGATGATAACCGAACCCGATTTCGAAGGAGTATCGCATGTCTTTCACAAATCAAGACCCGCAGAACC
>QKGK01000485.1 GCA_003250455.1 Chloroflexota bacterium
GTTTTTCCCAGGTTTGCAGCTCGATGGCTTCGTTATACAGGGGGATGGGCACGGGGAGCGGGCCGACATAGTGGCTGCGCTCCATCGCTTCGCGGGCGCGTTTTTCGCCGTATTCCGTCAGGCTGTACAGGTATCCCATCATCCCCATGCCAGACTTGCTGGCCGGCACGGTGACCAGTTTCTGCTCGATCATCAGCGTGAGCAGCTCTTTGATCGCCAGCGGCACTTTCATCACGCTGCTGATGCGGCGGATGTTAACCAGCCCTTCGGTATATAACAGGCGCAGGGCAATGTCAATTACCAGGTTTTGGGGGATCTTTAAGTCAGCCAGAGATTCCGGTTCTTTAAGAATTGTTTTCAGTCGTTCGAGGTTGTCTTGTGTGATCATATTTTTTATTTCCCTTAGGAAAATTGTATCATGCCAATATGCAATCTGCATTTCAATATTATGGCAACCAAAGCGACTCTGGCTCACTATTTCTGGCCGTTACTGATATGTTGTTGGTAAAGGGGAAAAAGCAGGTCTCTGCCCCTATCTCCCCTCTGGGGCAGAGACCAAGTGATTTTTAAGGGGGTTGCAGTCAGATGCTTACTTAAGGTTCTTCTCGAAGAAGGGGACGACGTGAGATTCGTATGCTTCGGGCATCACCGTGTATATCTGGGCATGCTCACAGCCGTCCGGGATATACCAGGTTTCTGCATTCGGAATGGTTTGCGCCAATTCCGTGGCCTGGCTGAAGGGGACGGTGTCATCGATCTCGCAGTGGATGATCAGATACGGCCGGGCCGCCATCTCCCGCACAGCGTCCACCGGGACGGCATCCTGCAGATCGAACCCAAAAATGATCCGGTGCATCAGGAAGACGCCCGGCAAAAAAAAGTTCGGTAAGCCGGTCTCTTCCTGCCAGAGGGCGTCAATGATCGGATTCATATCGGTAAATGTGCTGTCGGTGACCACCGCACCGATAGCCGGCTCTTCAGCGGCGGCAAAGTTGACTGCCCCACCGCCCAATGAGACCCCCATCGCACCGATGTTCCCGGCCTCAAACCCCTGCGCCATCAGCCAATCTACCGCACCAAGCACATCGTTCTTGGCCTTGATGCCAAAATCATAATTTGCTTCTGCACTCTGACCATGCCCGCGCACATCGATCATCAGCACGGAAAACCCGGCCTGGTACAGGGCAGCCGCCAGTTTGGGGAAGGTGTGCTCCATTGCGGACGCCCGGTTTTCATGCCGTCCATGCACCATGATGATGGCGCTGTCGCTTGCCTCGTTTTGCAGATACCATCCGGCAATTTCAAGCCCGTCATTGCGCGCCGGGAAGACCACATCCATATAGGAGATGCCCAGGTCGGCAGGGGTCGGTTCATATGGTTTTGGCTCGTACCCGGTCTTGGTCATTTCTTTAGCGGCGTATGCCGACACGGCTATATACAAAACCACAAAGACCCCAATGACAATCAATAGAATGTTTATGGTTCTTTTCAGAAAACGGGAGCTGTTCATGCTGATCCTCCTCAGAATCAAAAGTGGATTATGGATCAAGCATGCCTGAAAAAAACTGCCAATACCAGTGTGTCAACTGCCAAAAACTGCCAAATTTACAGGATGTGTCCGCTCAGGAGAGGTTGGTTTCCAACTCTTCCAGTTCCCGGGTAATTGCCCGGATGGCAGAGCGGCGCGTGCGGTTAAAAGTCCCTTCGGAGATATACAGCTCGGACATGATATCCCGGTTCAGCTTCCCCTCAAAATAGGCATAATACAGGATGAGATAGGGATACCACTCGCGGGAAGGGATCCCCGGCTGGGCCTCTGTTTCCGGGCGCAATTTACCTACGGTCTCTGAAAGGAGCTCATATACTTTTTTCCCACGGTCCAGGTGAGTGCAGTTTTGATTTTCAATGCGGAAATCGATTAATTTGGAGTAAGCCAGTCCATTGCTCCCCAGGGAAGCGTAATCATGCAAATTCCTGAGCGCCTCTTCAATATCGCTTGTGGTTAATGTTCCATTACTCTGTTTTGACTCCAAACGGGGAAGCTTCACAGCGTTGGATACCTGCTCCACCAAACTGGTTCTCAACCGCATTTGCTCGATCATTAAGGCGATCTGTTCGCCAATTTCCATTAACCGGTCAATATCAACATCACCATATTGTGGACTGTTGACAGGCGGGCCAAATAATATGGCTCCTATTTGTTCATCTTGTACGAAAATCGGAATTAAGAGGACCACATTCGCTAATTTGGGGTGGACTGTTTCAGATATAAATTGATGGTAGTCTTCCGAACAAAATACTTCCCTGGGAATTTTAGAAATATTATTGCTGCATTGAAAATTAGCGACAACTTCTTTTTTCCCTTGCTCCAATAAAACCACAAAACCACAGGTCGCTCTGACCGATGTGCACGCCAGGTCCAGGGCAATTTCGAGCGTTTCCACCAGTCCCCGGTGTCCCACCTGGTCAGAAATTCCCCGAATCCGCTGCCGCAGAAAACGGTCTTCCTTTTTATAAAACAGCAGGTCCAAATAGTGCCGGGCGATATCGACAATCGAGTGGGTGGCAAAGGCGAACACCAGAATGAAAATGTAGGCCGCCGGCGGGACGTTGAAAATGACGATCGAAATCCAGATGACGACCGAATAGAGCACAGCCACAATTGCCATGGCGGAAGCCGAATAGACAAAATCCCGGCGCAAGATGCGCCCCTCGATCAAGGCGCTGTATTTCCCTACGCTGTAGCCGATCATAAAAACAGTTGCCGCCAGGATGATGGAAATAAGCACCCGGGGCAGGGTGATTTCCATCCGCACGGCGATCAGAGAGATCGGCGCGGTCAGCCCGGCTGTCAGGGTCGCCCAACTGAGCGTCCTGAGCTGGTTCCTGGCCATGTGGGAGAGCGCCTTTTTCATCCCATAGCGCAGGTTGAGAAAGCTCATCAGGAGGATGATGGAGAGCTGCAGCAAAAAAGCAGAGTATAAAATCCCGGGCCGCAGGGAATTCAGGATCAGCGGACTCCCCGACCATACGGAATACATCAGCGAAGTATTCCGCATTGCCAGTATGCCGATCAGCGCGGTGAGGTACACGACGCTCACCTGGGCATAATGCCAGAACTTCCATTTTTCCCCCCGGATCAGCATGGTCACATGGTGCCAAAAACCGATGGACGGGATCACCAGCCAACCGGAGATCCATTCGTCGGGGCTTTGGGGGATCACATTACTGGCCCAAAAAGGGAAGAGCCATTTTGCCCACCAGGGAGCGTTCAGCGGGATTGGCGGAGGATTAATCGCCAGCAGCGAGTTAATGAATATCCCGCTGATAGACCATAAGGTAAAACTTGTCAGCCATGAAATGGGTTGCCGGATGCTGCGGGTTAGAATGTACCAGGCAAGCCAGATGGTCATTGCCAAAGCAATGTAATTCGTCAACGAAGTAATGATGGTTAAAGTCTCCATATCATCACCTCTTTTCCTTTCCTATACCTTACTATACAATATTTGACAGCGAATTTGAAGTAGAGAAACCCGTTTTCAGAAGAACGAATCTTCTCCCGGAGCAATTGACTATTCCGGCAAAAAAAAGTACAATTGTTCTGATTAACACGGTTAGATAAATACGACTTGCGAGAGTGATCGACACTCTAAACTGAACAACAGCCACTAACCGGAAAGGAGCACAAATGAATACGAATCGATGTAGCGTATCAAAGATAGTGTGAGCGAGTCTGCCACGGCTATCTTTTTTGCTTAACCCGTAACCTCACAACCAATTGGTTGATGCAACCCATATAGGAGAAAAAACATGTCTTATCAAAAAATCATTATTGTCGGCAACCTGGGGCGCGACCCCGAGATGCGCTACCTGCCCAACGGCGGCCAGGCAGTCACCAACTTCAACGTGGCGACCAACCGCCAGTACACCGCCGGGAACGGCGAAAAAGTGAAAGAGACCACCTGGTTCCGCGTCTCCGCCTGGGGCCGCCAGGCCGAGATCTGCAACCAGTACCTGCGCACCGGTTCCCAGGTGATGATAGAAGGCCGCCTGAACCCCGACCGGGAAACCGGCGGACCGCGCACCTACCAGCGCAGCGACGGCACCTACGGCGCCAGCTTCGAGCTGACCGCCGATCGGGTCGTCTTCCTTTCCGGGCGCAGCGATGCAGGAGAATATGCTGGCGGCGACAACATGATGGACGAGGACGATATTCCTTTCTAGAAGGAAACGCCATCCACGCATTCACCAATAGGAGCTACTCATGACCGAAAAGAAGGAAACTCCCCAACCGGTCAAACGGCCGAACATCGTTTTACCCAAAGACCTGGAACCCACCTATGCCAACATGGTGCGGATTGCCCATACCCCTTCGGAAGTAATGTTCGATTTCGCCCGCTTTTTGCCCAGCGACCCGCATGCCAGCGTGGTTTCGCGTGTGCTGGTCTCACCGCTCAGCGCCAAGCTGATGCTGAGCGCCCTGAGCGAAAACCTGGCAAAGTACGAAGCACAGTTCGGCGAAATCAAAATTCCCCAGCGGCAGTCCCTGGCTGATTTTCTTTTCAAGCCCCCTGACAAAGAAGATGAATCTGAAGAAGGCAATGACTGATGGACAATTTAGATGAAATAGCCGAACGTATCCGGCTGGAATTTGACTCCCAAAATGAGGCCCGCGATAAAGCTCTGGTGCAAACCCGCACCCTCACCCGCCACTGCGCCCACGCCATCCGCGCTGTCCACCGTTTGGAACGAGACAAAGCCAACGAAGAGCTCGAAGCAGCCGGCAGGATCGCCCATGCGCTGAGCACCACCCTGAAAAACGAGCATCCCAGCTTCTATTTTGCCGGGTACACCCAGGACGCACTGAAAGAATATGCCGAAGCCAGGATCGTCTCTGCGCTGGTGGATAACAACGGGCTGCCCTCTCCGGAAGACCTGGATATGGAACCCGCCACTTACCTGAAAGGACTCTCAGAAGCAGTGGGAGAACTGCGGCGGCGCATCCTCGATATTCTGCGCGAAGGGCATTCCTCGGAAGCCGAACGCCTGCTGAAACACATGGACGAAATTTATGCCGTGTTGGTCACCATGGACTACCCGGATGCCGTCACCTACGGGCTGCGCCGCCAGACCGATATCGCACGCTCGATCATCGAACGCACCCGCGGCGACCTGACCCTCAGCTTCCGCCAGCAGCAGCTGGAGAAAACCATCCGCCAGGCGGAAGCCAACCTGCTGGAAGGGAACGGCGAGGACTCCGCCTGAACTGGAGGAGAGCACGTGCGTACGATCCGAGCCTCTGAAATCGGCACCTATTTGTTCTGCCACCGCGCCTGGTACTACCAGCGCAAGGATGTGCCTTCAGAAAATATCCGCGAAATGGTCACCGGCACCGAGATCCACCGGCAGCACAGCCGCAAGGTAGCCGCGGCTGGGTGTCTGCGCACCCTGGCCATGGGTATGCTGCTGGCCACCATGGTGCTGGTGGTAGTTCATTTTTTGGGGCAGGCGCTCTGATGCTCAATTGGGCGTTGGCTCTTTTCGTCCTGGCGCTGGTCTTCCTGTTCCTCTCCGGGCGCACGCGGCGCGATGCCGGGCTGCCGGGGGGCAAGGTGATCTATGCCGACACCGGAGCATGGCAAAAGGTGGAAAAGCCGCTCTACGACCCGGTCACCCAGGTGGCCGGGAAGCCCGACTACCTGATCAACCACGGCAAAGAGTTCATCCCGGTGGAGGTCAAATCCGGCGGCACGCCCGATAGCCCCTACGACTCGCACATCTTCCAGCTGGCGGCCTACTGCCTGCTGGTGGAACGGGAATACGGCAAACGTCCCTCTTACGGCATCATCCATTACGAACACCGCACCTTCTCCGTCCCCTACACCAAAGACCTGGAAAACGCCCTGCTGGACCTGCTCACCGAGATCCGGCAGGACGACCGCCGCAGGAATGTCAACCGCTCCCACGGTCAGCCGGCCCGCTGCCGGGGCTGCGGATTTGCCTATACCTGCGATCAGGCACTGGGGCAATCATGAAACGTTTGGGATCAGACACTGAGTTTGCTTTATTTTGGCAGTTGCGCACCAGTTTTCCTTTCTCAATCCCGTGTCACTGTGAATGCAGTGAAGCAGTCTCAGAGATTGGTTCTGCAGCTTCGCTGCATCGCAATGACACATCTCTAAGTAAACATGAGAGATGCGGCAATCTCAAGGCAAGCCTGTCACCACCGCTTCTTTCGCCAATTCCATCCCTTGGATGAGGCGTTATTCACGTATAATACCGTTATGAGCGCAAACGCAATGCCCAATTATCAGAGTGCAGCCATACTGGGGCACCCCGAGATCATCGAGACAGCCCGGGAAGCCGCCCGCATCGCGGACTACCTGGAAGGGAAAGGTATCCGCACCGTGCACGGCTCGTTGAACGATGACACCATCCGGAAGGAAATCTGGGCTAAGAAAATCGACTTCGTCATCACCCTGGGCGGGGACGGAACCGTACTGCGGGCCGGGCATCTGTGCGCCCCGGTGGATATTCCCATCCTGGCGATCAATATGGGCAGCCTGGGGTTCCTCATTGAGGTTTCCCCGGAAGAATGGAAAGAAGCGGTTGACCGCTTGCTGGCCGGAGACTGCTGGTTTGAAGAACGCATGATGCTGCAGACCAGCCTGTGGCGCGGCGAGAAGAAGTTCTACCAGCTGGATGTGCTCAACGATGCTGTCATTGCCCGGGGTGAAAACCTGCGCCCGGTGCACCTGCGCGTCAGCCTGGACGGGCTGGAAGTCACCACCTATGTGGCCGATGCGCTGGTCGTTTCCACCCCTACCGGGTCCACCGCTTATGCGCTGGCGGCGGGCGGACCGATCCTGCCGCCCAACCTGCGCAATATCCTGCTGGTGCCGGTAGCCCCCCACCTTTCCATTGACCGGGGTATCGTGCTGGCCGAAGGCTCCATGGTCAGCGTGACCGTGCTATCTGACCACGGCAGCGTAGTCAGTGGAGACGGGCAGGAATCCATTCCACTGCATCAAGGCGACCGGGTGGACGTATGCGCCAGCAAATTCGTCACCAAACTGGTGCGTTTCCAGGAAGTCGGTT
>QKGK01000037.1 GCA_003250455.1 Chloroflexota bacterium
AGGTCAAAACCCATTTGCTTGGCCCAGGCAAGCCCTTCATTGGTATCCAGGATCCATTCTCCCGCCCAGAACTCGGTGACGTTCAGTACTACCATCTTTTCCACATGGTCGCCGCAGGCATCCGATGGCAGCTTGAAGGTCCAGGTATCCACATCCAGTTCCTTCCACAAGTCTTCCGATTTGGAGAGTGGCAGCTGGTCGGAGGCAAAGATTTCTGTCCGCTGCGTGGGGCATTTATCCGAAGGTTCTGTCCCAGACACGGTGCAGATCACCTTATCCACCAGGCCATCCGGGCGGCGGAAGCTGGGGGAATTCCCTCCATCCAGCACCTGCACGGCGGCCTTCATGAATTCGGCCCAGATGGGCGCCGCCCCGGTCAGCCCGCTGGTATTGAGCATCTCGGTATAATCCGGGTTCCCCACCCAGACACCCACGGCCAGTTCCGGGGTGTAGCCCATCGTCCAGTTGTCGCGGTAGTCGTTGGTGGTGCCGGTCTTGGCGGCTGCCGGGAAGGGCAGATTGAGGATCGAGTTAGGCCCAAACGCGGGGGTTCGGGCGGTGTTATCCGAGAGGATCGAGGAGATCAGGTAGGCATGCTCTGCCCGGATGACCTGTTCTCCTTCCGCCAGCGTAGCTTCAAAGACCACCTCCCCCTGCGAGTCCGTAATGCGCGTGATGGCTACCGGGGATACTTTTTTACCCAGGTTGGCAAACACCGAGTATACGGATGTCATATCCAGCAGGGTCACTTCACCGCCACCCAGCGTGAGGGAAAGGCCGTAATAATCTTCATTGAGCGTGGAGATGCCCAGGCGGTGCGCCATCGCGATCATGCCATCTTCCACCGGCGTATTGGGGTCATCATAGATACCCACATAATTCAGCGCTTTGACAGCCGGGATATTATAGGAGTTTGCCAGAGCCGTGCGCACCGTAACAGGCCCGTGATACCGCCCATCATAATTGACCGGTATATAAGGGTCTCGCGTATCATTCGGGTCGCCGGAGGGCGGAAATTCAGATTTTACATCCCAGATCAGGGATGCCGGCGTCCAGCCTTTCTCAAAGGCAGTCACATAGGTGATCGGTTTGATCGAAGAGCCGGGCTGCCGGGGCGAGATGGCCATATTGATCTGCCCGTCGATGTCCTCGTTATAGAAATCCACCGAACCCACCATCGAGAGAATCTCCCCCGATTGCGGGTCCATTGCCACCAGCGCGCCGCTCTGCACCCGGTTGGCTGTCAGCAAGGCTACATTGTTCTGGATGGCTTCAATCGCTATATCCTGCAGCCGCGGGTCCAGGGTGGTCTCCACGGTAAAACCGGAGCGGTAGATCGTCTGCGGGTCGTACTGCGCTTCAAGCAGTTGACGAATGTAATTAACCCAGTGCGGGTAGCGGATGATCACGTCCGGCTGGTGGAATTCATAATTCTCCAGGGCATAAGCCGCTTCAGATGCAGTGTCCAGGTCTACACAGATCGGCTGCACGCTGTTGGAAACATAAATGCAGTTCTGCGCCTCGCTGGTGTCATACATCAGCTTGAGCACGTATTTCTGCCGGTTGAGGGCCACTTCCCGGTTGGTATAAACATCATAGACCGAAGGTGCCTGGGTCAGCCCGGCGAGGAACGCCGCCTGCTCCAGGGTGACCTTGTCGGCAGTCGTGCCAAAATAAGTTTCGGAGGCCGCTTCGATCCCGTAAGCCAGATTGCCGTAGAAGTTCTCGTTAAGGTACAGCTCCAGGATCTCGTCTTTGGAATAATTGTTGGTCAGCTCGATCGCCAGGATGGCTTCCTTCACCTTGCGCATGTAGGATCGTTCGTTGGCTTCCTCTGGGGGCAGGAAGAGCATGCGGGCGACCTGTTGGGTGATGGAGGATGCCCCGGAAACCACCTCTCCGCTTTGCAGGTTCTGGATAAAAGCGCGAATGATGGCAAAGGCATTAAATCCCGGATGGGAATAGAAATTCTCATCTTCGGTGGCAATTGTGGCCGCTACGATGAAGGGAGAGACCTCATCCAGGGAAACATACGTCCTGCGCCCGGCAGTCGGGTCGATGATCTCATACAGCAGGTCGCCGTTGCGGTCCAGGATGCGGGTGGTCTCAAATTGGGAAGTGCGGCCTTGCATATCCTCGACATCCGGCAGGGTCGCGGCGATGGAATAATACTGCACCAGCATATAGGAAAAGGCCGCAACCACGACCAGCAAGCCGGCAAACAGCATCCAGATCAGCCCGCGCACAAAGCAGCCGCTCATCGGTTTGCGTCCATTGCCATTGCTGGTGGCTGCACGCCTCGCCCCGGTACGTCGTCTGGGCGTGGTGACGGGCTGGCGAACAGGAGGCGGAGGGGTAGATGTCGCCCTATAAGCCGGCCGTTGGGATGAACGTTGAGGAGGCTGCTGGATGGGCCGCGGCGGCGGGGGAGTAAATGCCGCCGGAGTCACCCGGGTAGCATCCAGATCATCTTCCGTCACCCGACGGGGAAGCGGCATACCATCTTCATCCAGCGCAGGGGCTGGCGTATCCCCGGCGTTCCCCAGCGGGGGCGGCGGTGTCAGTCGTTCACTTCTCACTGCCCTGCTGGGAGCCGTATCGCTCAGATCAGGATACAGGTCGGTATCTTTTTGGGAGGAATCTTCCAGATCGCTCTGCGGGGAATGCACTTCTTCATCTTCTGATAGGATTGCCTCTGACGGTTCCAGCGCATCCAGCGGCAGGTCTGGCGGGATGGTCTCTTCAGCCTCATCCATTTTAGGCATGCGGGAGATGCCCCCGGTAGCCGCCATAATGGAGGTTTCATCCGGGAAGGCAGGAGGGGGTTCTTTTCTGACTTCTTCAATATCCACCTTCTCATACAGGGGCACTTCCGGCGGCTCGGGCTCACCAAATCCGACCCCATGCCATCCTGCCGTCTGGTCAGGAGAATCAGAGATGCTCCCTTCTCCCGGTTCCTCAGGTTCCTCTGGACCGGCGCGGTAAAGGCCGAGGGTCTCATCAGGAGACACTTCGGCAGGTTTGGGGGGTTCGGACGTCAGGCGGCGGAAGCGTTCTCTGGGGTCTTCTTCCTGCTCATTCGATTCCGAGTCTTCAAAATCCGGGCGTTCTTCTTCCATCTTTCCCATCAAGTCACCTTCCCCGCTGCCTTAGCGGCCAGCAGGATCACTCAGCATAAACAAATGGAAGTTGCCGTTCATCACAACTTCATCTTTTTGGTTGACCACATCCAACCCAAGCACGACCAGGCCGCCTTCCAGCATGGGAACAGTGCGGGATTCCAGAATTTTTAACACCACATGAATGGTATCGCCAATAAATACCGGTAAGCGGAACTTCCATTTGGAAATCTCCCGGAAGGCTCCCATCGTATCTTTGAGCAACCCCGTCTGAACCAGCAAACCGACAGCCATCGAAAGCACCAATAATCCGTGTGCTACACGCTTTTCAAAAATGGTCTGTTTGCCATATTCTTCATTAACATGCAGCTGGTTGAAATCACCTGAAAGGCCGGCAAAGTTAACAATATCCGCTTCACTTACCGTGCGTCCAGTTGTGATCAGGGTTTTCCCTGGTTCAAATTCCTCAAACCAAAGGCCTTGGATCTTATTCGGGAATGGGGCCATCATGTTTCTCCAATCATCCTAAAATGCCACCGCAAGTTCTCCTGCCGGGCATTTTCAAATTGGCCGTTTTGGCCAGTTGGTAATGCACTGATTTTAGCACACGCCTTAATGAATGTCCAAAAACAAACATGCGCGCAAAAAAAGCGTTGGCCGTCATCCAAAGGAATATTTTTGGGCAAACATTGCATTTCTTCCTCCATCCTAGGTTTTAAACGCCAAATTTAGCGTAAAGTTCCCCTTATTGGGTTAAATTAACCGCCTAAACCTTTGACCATAAACCATTCTACTCTTACAATTCAGGTATGCGAACCTGGAAATTACACGCTGAAGACCCCATCAGCTTGACGTTGGCGGCGGATTCTCGTCTCGCTCAGTTGGATTATGTCAACGACCAGATCTGGGAGATGCGCATTGGCAGTGCGGAGCCTGCCGGGTTGGTGCTGCAAACCAGCTATGGCCTGCGCGCCCGCAGCATGCGGGTATTTCCCCAATTTGTCGAATCTCACAAAACTGTGACCAACCCGCACGATTTTGATATGCCCCCGGTGATCACACATTTTGCCCCCAACTATCTCCGGGTGGTCTTTTCTCCTTTTCTGGGCATCGAAACCATCATGGAGTATTGGGTCCCCGACAGCCAGACGGTTGCCGGCCGGGTCTTGATCCGCAACAAGAGCGAACTGGAGCGCAAGTTCCAGTTTGAGCTGGCAGCCATCTTAACCCCCAATGAGAACGGGCGCCAGATGATCCCGCGTAAAAAGGAAGCGACCAACGTACTGCAGGGCGCGACCGAAAACCTGTCCCCGGTGTTGTTCATCACTGGTGGCGCAGAAGGTGCTGCCAGCCCTTACCCGCATCTGACCCATGAGCTGGAATTAGCTCCCGATGCATACCGGCGATTCACATGGGTTCTGGCCGCGCATGCGGATGACAATGACTCCTTCCGTCATGCCCGGCTGACTGCAGCCCGGAACTGGGAAGCCGAGGTATCCCGCATCGAACACCTTGCCGAACAGCTTCCCCAGATAACCACGGGCGACCCGGATTGGGATGCCGCCCTGGCTTTCAGCCAGAAAAGTGCCCTCAATTTGCTTCACAGCCCAACACAGCATCTCCAACACCAAAGCTTTGTCTCAACCCGCCTCCCAGACCAGGGCTACTCGGCTCAGGGAAGCGGCAATGAATATAACCACCTCTGGAGCGGGCAAACCCCGCTGGAAACCTGGTACCTGACCCAATTTCTGCTCCCTGGCCAACCGGATGCCGCCAAAGAGATCCTGCGCAACTTCCTCCAAAGCCAAAAAGAAAACGGCTTTATCGACCACAAAATTGGTCTCGGCGGGCAGCACAGCAACCTTGACGCCGCCCCCTTCCTGGTCAGCACGGCGTGGCGCATTTATACCTATACCCAGGATAAAGCCTTCCTGCAGGAGGTCTTCCGCCCGCTGCTCTGGTATATTCAAACCTGGTTCTGGGACGACCATGATATTGATGGTGATGGCGTCCCGGAGTGGAGCAACCTGGTACAAACCGGCTACGACGAAAACCCGGCCTTTTCTCCCTGGCAGCCCTGGACAGAAGGGCTGGATATCACCCTGGTGGAATCTCCAGACCTGTGCGCCTATCTATACCGCGAGATCACCCTGCTTCACAAAATAGCTGCCCTGCTGGATCAGTCCGAACCGGCCCTGTCCCTGGAAGCCCTGGCCGACAACCTGAAAAGCGCCGTGCTTAATTCGTGGAACAGCCACCGGGCGACCTTCCAGTATTGGGACCGGGACAACCACCTCAGCACGAAAGGCGAGACTCTCAAAAGCCGCAGCGGCCCAGGCGAGATCCTCCTGGACATTGTTTTTGATTTCCCTTCCCGCTTGCAGATCGTTCTGGAAGCAGAGGACATCCCCCGGCCAAATGTTGAGATCACCCTCCACGGCCGGCTCGCCAACGGTCAGCCGCGCACGGAGACGATCCCTGCCTCCCTCCTCAACTGGATTGACGGCATCTGCCGCTATACCCTTCCCCAACTTTATGCGGAGGTGGAACACCTCCACATTACCGGATTGCCGGCTCAGGGGACTGCCGAGATCAGGATTGCAGACCATTACCAGGAAGACCACACTTTACTCACCCCTGTATGGGCAGAAATCCCTTCTTCCAAACAGGTAAAATCGATCCTCAAGCGCAAGCTGTTGAACGACGGTTTTTATGGCAAACCCTATGGCCTCCCCTCCATCCCCAAACCAGCGGTCAAAGATGCCGAAGCATCCGGCATGCTGACATGGCTGCCCTGGGTGAGCATGATCCTCGAAGGGCTGGTATCGTATAATAAGGTTGCCGAAGCCAGCGAAATTTTTTTCCGCCACATGCAAGGGATCATCGAGAACCTCAAGCAGGAGGCCAATTTCCGGGCGTATTACCGTACCGACATGAATGCTTCGGTTGGACAAAGAAACCATCTGATCGGCTTGCCCTCGCCCGGGCTTTTTCTGGAAATCCTGGGGATCCGTCCTCTCTCCCCCTGGAAATTTTCCATCCAGCACAAGAATCCTTTCCCCTGGCCCGTCACGGTCGAATACCGGGGCAGCAAAATTACCAGCACCGCCGAACAGGTAGAAGTGCGTTTCCTTGATGGCGAGACGGTCACACTCACCGACGATTTCCCTTGCGTGGTTGAGAACCAATCAACGCCCGTGGAGGAGTAACCATAGAATCTACGATTGAACTTATCACCATCCTTCAGATATTGATCGGACTGATCTTCATTGCCAGCCTGGTCGGGATCGGTGTGCAGCGATTGCGAATGCCCTACACCGTCGGCCTGGTGCTGATGGGGTTGGGGCTGGCAATTGCCATCCAGCAGTTTTCAGACCGCATCCCAAGCGATTTGGAGCTGCGAAGTGTACTGCTGCCCGAAATGATCCTGACCATTTTGGTGCCCCCGCTCATTTTTGAAGCCGCCTTCCACATCAAATTTGAAGAACTGCGCAATAACCTTAAACCAGTCCTTACTTTTGCCATTCCTGGCGTGCTGATCACCATGCTGCTGGTGGGCGTATTCATCTCCTGGGGGACAGCGCTCCCCCTGGAAGTTGCCCTCATCTTTGGCGCGCTGATCGCCGCCACCGACCCGGTTGCCGTAGTCGCATTGTTCCGGTCTTTGGGGGTTCCCAAACAGCTGCTCATCTTGCTGGAAGGCGAAAGCCTTTTCAACGACGGCACTGCCATCCTGGTCTTCAACATGATGATCGCCATCGCCCTAGGCGTAACCGAATTCAGCGCAGCCGTGTTCGTCTCAGACTTTGTGCTCATCGCCGGTGGGGGTTTGGTCGTGGGCATCCTGGTCAGCTGGATCATTTCCTACGTCATCCGGGTGGTCAATAACCATTTGATCGAAGTCACGCTGACCACGGTTGCCGCATACGGCTCTTACCTGATCGCCGAAGAGCTG
>QKGK01000094.1 GCA_003250455.1 Chloroflexota bacterium
CGCATCCGGGGCAATCCCCAACACTTCGCCAACCAGTTCGTATTCATCACTGAGATCGATCCGGGAGATACCAGGGTCATCGGTATTAACGGTGACATTCAAGCCTGCCCGCACCATCGCCGTCAGCGGATGGCGGGCGAGTTCGGTGACCGCCCCGCTCTGATAATTGGATGTCGGGCAGACCTCAAAAGGGATCTGCCGCTCTCGCACAAATGCTACCAGGTCGGAGTCTTCCATCACCCGGATGCCATGCCCGATCCGTTCTGCACCGAGGGCTTCCAGCGCCAGGCGGATGCGTTCCGGACCGCCCCATTCTCCCCCATGGATGGTCGCTTGCAATCCAGCCTCCCGTGCTTCCCGGAACAGGGCGGCAAAATTTTCCCCCGGATATTCCGCTTCGTTCCCGGCCAGGTCAACCCCCACCACACCTTCGTCCATGCGGGCCACTGCGAGATCAAAGGCTTCTTCTGCCAATTGCAGCGGTTCGTGGCGGTTCACGCTGACGATCAAGCGCACGTCGATCCCAAAATCCTGCGAGGCTTGCCGCACAGCCGTCAATACCCAGTCCACTGCTTCTCCCATCGGAAAGCCTTTGATCCTCGTCAGGGCAACCGGGGTGAAACGCAGTTCCATGTAGCGGATATTATCAGCCGCAGCATCTTCCACGGCTTCCCGGGCAACCCGCTGGATCACTTCCTGAGACTGGTAGAACAAGCGCAGAGACGAGAATTTAGCCAGGAAATTCTGGAAATCAAATGGGTCTCCGTCCACCACCTGCACCAATTGATTGAATTGTTCTGGATTGTTATAGGGCAGATCCAATCGGAATTCACGCGCGGTCTCGATCATCGTGCTCAGCCGGAGCGAGCCTTCCAGGTGGCGGTGCAGCTCAATTTTCGGGAGCGAATGATAGAATTCGCGGATTGGATTCACGCCTTGATCAGGCATATTTTTCCTTCCAAAGAGAACGGAGATTTTAGGTCGGGTACAGAAAAAAATACATACAGGCAGCAACGAACCTGTATGTATTGTATGGGCAACCTAAAAATTTAGCAATCGCAGGAAAAGGCTACTATTTTCGCAGCGGTCCACCCTAGCGACGGCGGCGGCGTTTTTTCTTTTGGGGTTCGCCATCATGGGCAGAAGTTGCCGCAGCTTCAACCTGCGGTGCTTCATTCTCCTCTGCTGAGGATTCATCTTCGAGTTCTGCTTCCAAGTCCGGTTCCACTTGCGATTCGTCCTGGCCTGTTTGCTGGTCAGCCGATGCCATCACCGTCACCCTGGGGCGATAGGTGAACATTTTGTTGACCACATTGGCCTGCATCTCGCTGAACAGGTTCTGGAACATTTCCGAAGCCTGGGATTTATACGCCACCAACGGGTCGCGCTGGCCGTAAGCCTCCAGGCCGATGGATACACGCAATGCTTCCATCTTGGTCAGGTAATCAATCCAAAGTTCCGAGATCACCCGCAGGATCAACCCCCGGTAGGCTTCGGTAAGCTCCCGGCGGCCCAAAGCCCGCGTAATGGTCTCGTGGGTATCAAAGGGGTATTTGGATAACGGTTCTCCCTCGTATTTGGAGATCACGTCCTCTCCGAGGTGTTTGGTCAGATACGCCCGCATTTCATCCGGCAAGTTGGCAAAGCGCACCTGGTGAGAGACCTGCCGCCACACCAACTGACCCCAGACCATGATATTGACCTGATAGGCTTTGAGCAGGTGGTCGGCCGCCATTTGAGTGATCTCTTCCGCCGATTTATCGGCGATCAGATTAGCGGCATGATACAGGTAAGAAAAGCGGGATTTTCGCACCTTGATGCGCT
>QKGK01000239.1 GCA_003250455.1 Chloroflexota bacterium
GGATCTCTTTTGACGATAGTCAGCGAGCACGACCCGCTGCTGCGCCGCTTCGGCCAGGTGGATGTGGTTTCCCTGGTCCCCGGTCAATCGCTGACAGTTTTACGCAGCAAAGCTGACGAGGTCTGGACGATTCTGGAAGGACAGGCAACATTCTCCCTGACGGACCGGCGGGAAGATTCGCCCACCTTTGGACAGCAAGCGACCCTCACCCTTGACAGCCAAGCTCCGCAGGCGGTGCTGGTGCCCTTTGGCACCGAATGCCGCGTGGAAGCAGAGTCCGCTGCCCGGCTGCTGCGGCTGACCACCCACGCGGATGATACCGACCCGCAGGATATTCTCCCGGCAGTGTAAACGTTGTATAAAAATTTGGGGAATTCTTTTTCAGCCTACCAGAGGTAAATTCAAGTTGCGATATACTATAAGGTATGAAAAAAAATACCCTGCCTCTGCTGATTAAGCTCTCGCGCCCGCTGCTGCTGCTGGGCGGTGTGGGGCTGGTGTTCCTGGGAGCGGGGATTGCCCGCTATCTCGGCAATACGATCAACTGGGAAGTGTTATGGCTGGGGGTTTTATGGATCGTCCTGGTGCAGCTTTCCGCCCATTATCTGAATGAATATTTCGATATCGATGTAGACAGCCTAAATGAGAACCGCACCGTTTTTTCCGGGGGGAGCGGCGCGGTTGGCACCGGCGAAGACAAGCTGACCCGTAAAACGGCGTTATCGGCGTTCGTGGTGGCGACCACCCTGTCCGCTGCCGTGGTGCTGGTGATGATCTGGTCCGGCGAAATGAACTCCTTCTCCGGCGGGTTGATGATCGCCATCTACCTGGGCGGTGTGTTCTATTCGCTGCCGCCGGTCCATTTGGGGCGCTCCGGGTATGGCGAGATTTCCGTCGCCATTCTGGGCGGGTATCTGGTGCCGATGCTGGGGTTCGCCCTGCAAACCGGGGATACGCACCGGTTGGTTTCGATGTCTTCCCTCCCAATTGCGCTGCTGATGCTGGTGTTCATGCTGGCGGTCTCATTCCCGGATTACATGACCGACCTCAAATATGGCAAACGCACATTCCTGGTGCGCGCCGGCTGGGAAAACGTGCTTACCATCCACAACACACTGATCCTGCTCTCGTTTGTAGTGCTGTCGTCCCTGTGGTTTTTTGGCTTCCCGCAGGCGATCCTGCTCCCCACGATGCTGACGTTTCCCCTGGGGTTGCTGCAGTTGTGGCAAATGCGTCAGCTTGCCGCGGGAGCTAAACCGAACTGGAAAATTTTTACCCTGAACGCTGCCGCCCTGGTGGGACTGGTGGTGTATTTATTATCCTATTTCTTCTGGACGCGCTAATATGCCCGAATTTCTCAATCTGAAACCTCCCCAGGAAGCCCTGCAAGCCCTTTTTACCAATTTATCCACGGATGTGCGGGGAGAGACGATCCCCGTAGAAGATTCTTTGGGACGTGTGGTGCTGGAACCGGTCAAGGCCGCACACCCGCTGCCTTCTTTTCGGCGCTCAACTGTGGACGGTTTTGCCGTACATGCCGAAGACACCTACGGCGCCGGCGAGAGCTTGCCTGCTTATTTACCCTTAGCAGGTGAAGTGCCGATGGGGGCGGCCCCCGATTTTCTTCTGAAGAAAGGCACCTGTGCGGTGATCCACACCGGCGGGATGCTGCCCGAAGGGGCTAACGCGGTGGTGATGATCGAATATACACAGACGGCGCGCGAAAATGAAGTCGAGATCCTGCGCACAGTGGCCGTGGGAGAGAATGTGCTCCAGGTTGGAGAAGATGTGCAGACGGACGCAGTGGTGATCCCGGCAG
>QKGK01000495.1 GCA_003250455.1 Chloroflexota bacterium
ACCCGAGATTAATTTTTGGAAACCGCCGCTTAATTGGCAGAGTTACCCCCTGCCAGATGGAACTCCCCTGCTGACAGCCTGCCAATTCTGTCTTATAATCCAGTGTAGAATGCCTATCCTAGAAGCGAATGCCTTTGAATTTTTTAGCCGCAGCCCGGAGCAAACCCGCCGGGTGGGGATGCGCCTGGGCGCATTGCTCCAGCGCGGGGATGTGGTTTGCCTGGAGGGGGACCTGGGGGCGGGAAAAACCACTTTGGTGCAAGGGGTCGCCGCCGGTTGGGGATCCAATGACGCCGTTTCCAGCCCGACCTTTGTGCTGGTGAATGTCTACCGCCACGCGGATGGCCAGCGCCTGGCGCACCTGGATGCCTACCGTCTGAGCGGCGCAGCCGAAGCCATGGATCTGGACCTGGACCATCTGCTGGCTGAAGGGCCGCTGGTGGTGGAGTGGGCGCAGAAGATACTGCCTTCCCTACCGGAAGAACGTTTGCTGCTCCAGATGAACTGGCTGCAGGAGGAACACCGTCTGATGAAATTTAGCGCAACCGGGAAACGCTACGAAAGCCTGCTTTCCGCCTTGCAAGAGAATATTTACAGGGGTACATGATGCTGCTCGCAATTGATACCGCTACCCGAAAAATTGGCATTGCCCTGTATGATGGCGTGCAGGTGCAGCATGAGGCCATATGGCAAAGTCCTTACCGGCATACGGTTGAGCTGATCCCCGCCATCCACACCGCGCTGGAGGCGACCAACAGCAGCGTGGAAGACCTGACCGCCATCGCCCTGACGATTGGTCCTGGCTCTTATACCGGCCTGCGCATCGGCGCGGCGGCGGCCAAAGGGCTGGCGCTTTCGCTCAACCTGGACCTGATCGCCGTTTCCACCTTTGAGGTGCTGGCAGTCTCTTTTCCCCCAGACCCGGAACGGCAAATGGCGGTGGTGCTGGAGGCTGGGCGCAGCCGTCTGGCGGTTGGCTGGTTTGCAGTGCAAAATGGCCGCTGGCAGCCCAGCGCAGAAGCAGGGTTGTTCACCCCGGACGAATTTGCCAACAGCATTCACACCCCCACGCTGATTTGTGGGGAACTGGATGAAGACCTGCGTAAAATGCTGGGGCGCAAGCACAAAAATGTGCGGCTGGCCACTCCGGCGCAAAGCCTGCGCCGCCCGTCTTACCTGGCGGAGCTGGCCTGGACCCGCTGGCAGGCAGGTGAGGTAGATCAGCCGGAGATGGTTGCGCCGGTGTATTTACAGACCGGCGAAAATATTCCGGAATGACTGAGCACGCGGGAGATTCCACTATCCGGATACGCCGGATGGCGGCGGAAGACCTGGTGCAGGTAGTGGAGATCGACCAGGTCAGCTTCAGCATGCCCTGGCCGGTAAGGTCGTTCCGCTTCCAGTTAGAGGAAAATCCGGCGGCGGCCTTGTGGGTAGCCGAAGAAACAGGCCCGGCGCCAAAAGTGGTGGGGGCAATTGTCACCTGGCTGCTGGTCGATGAAGTGCATATTGCCACCATTTCCGTCCACCCGGACCACCGGCGCAAGGGGATTGCCACCCGCTTGCTGTGTGCCGCGCTGCAGGAAAATGCCCGGCTGGGCGCAGTGGAAGCCACCCTGGAAGTGCGCGAGCGCAACCAGGCGGCCCAAAAACTGTATAACCGCTTTGGCTTTCGTCAGGTGGGGCGGCGGAAGCATTATTATGAAGATAACGGTGAGGATGCTCTCATCCTCACGATGTACAACCTGCAAGACACCCTCCAGGAACTGGAGGGGTGTTGATGCGCCAGAACTAGCGAGAAACGAAATCTACGGAGG
>QKGK01000556.1 GCA_003250455.1 Chloroflexota bacterium
GTTAAAAACACTCTTTTTACTTGGCAAGATGACTCTGACCAGAGAAGAATATTTTTCTACACTGTGACGATGTACGGAGGATGTTACATTCATTTTTTACCCTCAAAAAGATGGTATTCAGATTTATTGCGAAAGAAGGCTAACTCGTTTAAATACAGCCCATATAATACCTGATGGATGGTATTTTTGCCGTTCACTTTTGCGAATCCCCAGGCCAGCCCGAAGAAATTTGTACTAAGCAGCCGCCTTCAACACCCGCAATGCCCGCAGCGTGACCCACTTGTTGGGCGCTTTCTTGGGCCCGAAATCCACCCAGGTCTTGCCGCTGTAGCTGTATTCCATCGGCCAGCGTCCGTCCTCGTCCTGCTTTTCGCGGATGAAAGTCAGCGCGTTCGTCAGGCGCGGGTCGCCTCCATAGCCCAGCCCCACCAGCGCTTCTGCGATTTGCAAAATATCTGTGACGTAAAAGACCGGGAAGCCGAATTTCCACCAGTTGCCGCTGGGTTTATCGCTGAAGCCGCTCGGATAGCTTGCCTCGGCCGGGTCGACGCTGAAAAGGAAATCCACGCCGTGTTGGATGGCATGTTCGATCAATGGGGTTCTGCGCGTTTTGGGCAGGACGCTGAAAGCCAGCATGACCTTGGCACCGCCCCAGGCGCAGGGTAGCTTATTGTTCGATCCGCACGCAAAGGTCGGTCCGCACTGGCTCGCGTAATACCGCCGGGGTGCGCCCCGCTCGCTGTTGGGAGCCAGTCCTTCCCCAGTCACGGTCTGCGCCATCCATTCGTAGGCCGGGTCCATGCGCGGGTCCTCATACCCGAGCGCGGTCAGCGCCCAGCACATGTTGCCCTGTAAACAGTCGGCCGTCCCGGAAGGTGCCCCGCTCGCGGAGAACTGCCCCCCATCGGCCAGTCCATGCTCGAGCAGGTAGGAACATGCCCGCGCGATGCGCTCATCCTCCTTGGCCGAAGCGCCCAGCTGCGCCAGCAAGATCAATGCCCAGACAGTAGACCGGTACTTGGGGTTGTAGCCGGGTCCTTCCTTTTCCCAGTAGCCTTCCGCGTTCATCGCCTCCAGGATGGTCGCGATCGGGCCCTCCCGGTGAGCTGCCTCCCGCGCGGTGGAGATTTCTGCTTCTGTCACATTCTCTACCAGGTCGCGGATTGCCAGGTAGCGGGCTCCCGGTGATTCGGGCTCCAGCAGCCAGGGCAATGGGTCCCCGTTCAATTGTTTCTGCCAGGACATGGAAATCCTTTCACTATGATTCCATTATAAGGATGGTTCCTCAAAAATCAAAGCAGACTAGGAAGTGATTTACTTTCCTATCCTTTAGGAGTTAACCTTCGACGGGGGATACTCGCTCCAATCCCTTTTCTCAGGCAAAGGTCTCCTCGATCAGGCGGACCGCGTTGTCGATTCCGTTCTCGGAGCGGATTTGCTCACCCAGCGTCGAAGCCTCGTTGCGCATGTGCTCGTTCTCAGCCAGTTCAACCAGGGCAGCGGCCAACCCCTCGCTCTCCAGCTTCACCCGCCGGATCGGTTGTGGCCCCACGCCCAGTTCGAAGACTTTCTGCCCCCAAAAGAACTGGTCGGCGATATGCGGGATGACCAGCGCCGGGATCCCTGCCCGCAGGCCCGCGCATGTGGTGCCGTACCCGCCGTGATGAACCAGGCCGGCGCATTGTGGTAACAGCCAGCTGTGCGGCACCGGCCCGCTGGCGCAGATGTTGCGCGGCAGGGTCATTTGTTTGATTCCCGCCTCCCAACCCTGGATGATTCCCCGTACCCCGGCCTGCTGGATTCCACTTACGA
>QKGK01000001.1 GCA_003250455.1 Chloroflexota bacterium
CGATCGAACGCTGCTGGAATGAAAACCCGCAGCTGGAGGAAGTGGCACCGGACCATCGGGCAGCCTGTTGGGTGGACACCAAGACGGGGAGAAGCCGTTCATGAATGACAACAACGAAACCCTGCTGAAAGTCGATGACCTGTTCATGCATTTTCCGATCTACCGGGGCGTGATCCGGCGGCAGGTGGGGGCGGTGCATGCGGTGGATGGTGTGAGCTTTGATGTGAAACGCGGAGAGACACTGGGGTTGGTGGGGGAGAGTGGCTGTGGGAAGTCGACGACGGGACGGACGATCTTGCAGTTGTACAAACCGACAGGTGGGAATGTGTATTTCGAAGGCAGTAATCTCGTAGAACTCAAAGCAGAAGAGATGCGCTGGATGCGGCGGCAGATGCAGATGATTTTCCAGGACCCGTATGCCAGCCTGAACCCGCGCATGACGGTCAGGAACATCGTCGGGGAACCGTTGGAAGTGCATAATGTGGCCAACGCCAAAGAGATCGAGGAGCGAGTGGAGCATTTGCTGGAGTTGGTGAAACTGAACCCGTCGTTTGCGGACCGCTACCCACACGAATTCTCAGGGGGGCAGCGACAGCGGATCGGGATCGCGCGCGCGTTGGCGTTGCAGCCATCCTTCATTATTTGTGACGAACCGATCTCGGCGTTGGATGTCTCGATCCAGGCGCAGGTGGTGAACCTGCTGGAGGAGTTGCAGGAGCAGTTCAACCTGACGTACCTGTTCATCGCGCACGACCTGTCGATGGTACGACACATCAGCAAGCGGGTGGCGGTGATGTATTTGGGGATCATCGTGGAATTGGCGGAGCGGGACGATCTATATCTGAACCCGCTGCACCCGTACACCCAGGCGTTGTTATCGGCGGTACCGATCCCCGACCCGGTAGCGGATGCCAAGCGACATCGCACGATATTGGAGGGGGATGTGCCGTCGCCGGTGAACCCGCCTTCGGGATGTCGCTTCCGGACCCGTTGTCCGATCGCGGAGGGGTTGTGTGCTGAGAGCAGACCGGAGTTCCGAGAGTTGAAGCCTGGTCACTTTGTGGCCTGCCACTTTGCTGAAAGATTTCAATAATATGAATGGAGGTGATGAAAATCGATATTTCCTGTCCAAACCCTATCCTTGTTCAAGTCAAAACTCTACTACTATGTGAGGAGAAGAAAGATGCGTAAACTATTTGTAATACTGAGCCTGTTGATGGCGATGAGCATGATGCTAGCCGCCTGCGGTGGCGCTGCTCCTGCTGAACAACCGGCTGCCCCTGCTGAACCGGCTGCACCAGGTGAGCCTGCTGCGACCGAAGCGCCGACTGAAGAAGTTTCCCTGAATCCTTACCTCGGCTCCAATATGTTGGATGGGAACGGTATCCCCGGTGATTTCTTCGCGGACGTTCATATCCGTAAGGCTTTCTCGTACTGCTTCGACTGGGACACCTTCATCAACGATGTCTATCGTGGTGAAGCCGTTCAGTCCGCAACGCTACCCCTCCAAGGTATGCCTGGCTTCGATGCGAACGCCCCGCACTACACCTACGATCCTGACAAGTGCGCTGAAGAGTTCCAAGCAGCTTCGAATGACCCGAACAGCCCGGCGGCAGGTGTCTGGGATACCGGCTTCCGCTTCCAGTTCCTCTACAACCAGGGCAACACCACCCGCCAGATCGTGGCTGAGATCCTGGCGCAGAACCTGTCTGCGGTCAACGAGAAGTTCGTGGTCGAGACCCTGGGTCTGCCCTGGCCGGCCTACCTGACCGCGCAACGCGCCTTCCGCATCCCGGTCATGACTGCTGGC
>QKGK01000271.1 GCA_003250455.1 Chloroflexota bacterium
TCAGGCGCGGGAAGATCGTCAGCACGCGCCCCAGGTCTTCCTGGATGTGGTCAAAATCGTCACGCGTATAAGCGCCCATTTCCAGGTTTTCCCACACGGATAGTTTGGCAAAAACGCCGCGCCCTTCCGGCACCATCGAGATGCCGCGGGAAACCAACTGAAATCCTTTGAATTGAGATAAATCCTCCCCATTGAAGACCACTTTGCCAACCCTGGGGGATAACAAACCGCTGATGGTGCGCAAAGTGGTGGTTTTACCTGCACCGTTTGCGCCGATCAGGGTAACAATTTCGCCTTTTTCAACCTCCAACGAGATCCCTTTGAGCGCATGGATGTTCCCGTAGTAGGTATGGATATCGTGTAGTTCTAGCAATGCCATAGTGTTGTTCTCTCCAATCCTGCCATCATTAGGCGGCCAGTTCCAACCCGCTGGCAGCCCCCCGCCCCAGGTAAGCTTCAATCACTTTCGGGTTGTTCTGGATCTCCTCAGCGGTCCCTTCAGCGATCTTTGAACCGTAATCCATCACAGAGATTTGCTCACTGATCTCCATAACAACACGCATATCATGCTCGATCAGCAGAACGGTCATCCCCAGTTCATCGCGCAGCCGTTTAATAAACACGGTGATCTCTGCGGTTTCCTGCGGGTTCATCCCTGCAGTCGGTTCATCCAGCAGCAGCAGCTTGGGCTTATTTCCCAGTGCGCGGGCAATTTCCAGCCGCCGCTGTGCACCGTAGGGCAAGTTGCGGGCAAGCGCGTCCCCCATTCCGGAAAGCCCGACAAAGTTCAGCAGATAGCTGGCATATTCCAGGGCTTCCTTTTCCTGTGCTTTATATTTGGGGGTGCGAAGGATGGCGTCGAATACCGAAGACTCAATATGATTATGCTCCCCGACCAAAATATTTTCCAGGGCGGTCATATTGGAAAACAGGCGGATATTCTGGTAAGTGCGGGACATACCCAGGCTGGCAATTTTATCCGGCGAAAGGCCGATGAGCGAGGTGCCATCAAAGATGATGTCGCCTTCCTCTGCGGTATAAAAGCCAACGATACAGTTGAAGAACGTGGTTTTTCCGGCTCCATTCGGGCCAATGATGCAGTTGATCGTCTGTGGGGCGAACTCAAAGGAGAAATCGTTTACCGCCACCAGGCCGCCAAAGCGCTTGGTTACATTGATTGATTGTAAGAGTGGTGTCATGGTTTGCTCCTATGCTCCTGCTTCCACTTCGGATGGTTCTTCTGCGCTTTCCTTCAGCTCCATCTTGCGCCGGGAGGAAGGCAGGAAGCCCTCCGGCTGGATGATCATCATGATCACCAGCAATGCGCCGAACGCAATGATGCGGTATTCGCTGACGCTGCGCAAAATTTCCGGCAGGCCGATCAGTGCGATGGAACCCAGCACCACCCCTTCGATGCTCCCAAGCCCGCCGATAATGATCAGTGAAAGCACGTTGATCGAAACATCCAGGGCAAAGTTATCCGGGAAGATGTTCACCTGCCGGGCAGCGTACACTGCTCCGGCCAATGCAGCAAAGGCCGCACCGGAACCAAAGGCCAGCAGCTTGATCGAAATCAGGTTGATGCCCATCGCTTCGGCCACATCTTCATCTTCCCGCAGGGCTACCCAGGCCCGTCCGAGGCGGGAATCGTGCAGCCGGAGGGTAATTACCGTGATCAACACCCCCAGCGCCATTGCCAGGTAGAGAATTCCTTTGGGATTTCCCAAATTGAGCCCGAATAACATTGGAGAGGGAATTTTGAGCACGCCACCAGGCCCGCCGGTGAAATCACGCAAATTAAGCACCAGCAGGCGGATGATCTCGCCGAACCCCAGGGTAACGATCGCCAGGTAGTCGCCGCGCATCTTGAGCACCGGCGTACCCAACATCACGCCGGCCAGTGCCCCCATCAGGAAGGCAAGCGGCAACCCCACCCAAAACGAGATTCCCGGGAATCCAGGAAGGCTGACGACCACAAAGGATTGCGGGGAAGACAGCAAGCCATAGGTGTAGGCACCCACGGCAAAGAAAGCCACATAGCCCAGGTCTAACAGGCCGGCGTAGCCGACCACAATATTGAGGCCGATCCCCATCACGATGAAGATCATCACCGCACCCAATACGGCATTCTGCGCCTGGTTGGCAAGCTGCGGCAGCAGCAAAACCAGCAGCACGACTATTGCCACCAGGATCAGTTTCTGACGGCCGGGCTTGGCCCCTCGCAGTGCAAACAATGATGCGCCGATAAAGAGGAAGATGATCGTCAGGCCAAAATTGCTCTGCTCAATGGCCGTATTGAAGAAGGGCAGCCCTTTGATGCGGGAGAGCAGGAATAAAACAAAAAAGATGAAGGGCAAACCGGTCAGGCCCCAGTTCCTTGCTTTTTGAACACTGGGTTTTTCCTTCAGGGCATCACCACGTCCCAGTAACTGCCAGCTCAACGCCCCACCCACAACGCCGCCAAGGGTCAGGTAAAGCGCCAGGAGCAGCGCACCGGGAAGCACACTGGCGCCACTGCGCACCTCTCCGACGGTCATACCTGTAAGCACCGCAGTGGCTTCAGGTTTGACCTGGGCAAACACTTCGGTCACCCGAACACCTTGCCCTTGCAGTTGGCCAAAGAAAAAGGTGATCAACGCCAGCCCCAACCCACTGGACAACCCGATCATCAGACTGTACACCAGCGCAGAGGAGAATGGTTGCTGAGCTTCCTTATTTTCTTTGCGGACAAACATAAAGGCAAATATGCCCACAAGCACCGAAAACACCAGCAATATAGAGTCCCCAATAAACAGCGGAATGCCGATTAGATCTAAATAGAACAGCACCGCCAATATAATCAAGCCTTGCGTGAGTCCTTGCTTAATTTTCATGGTCAGGCCTTCTTTTCACTCAGCACTTCGCCAAATAACCCGGTCGGGCGGAAGATGAGCACCAGCACCAACACGGAAAAAGCGATCACGTCTTTATATTCAGTCGGCATCCCCAGGGCGCTGGGGCCAAAAGCCTCCAGCAAGCCCAACGTCAGAGCGCCAAACATAGCCCCAGGCAGGTTGCCGATCCCGCCCAAAACGGCAGCAGTAAAGGCTTTCAGGCCGGGGATAAACCCGGAGTTGAAGCGCATGATCGTGTTGTGCAGGCCGAACATCACGCCGCCAGCGCCTGCCAGGGCAGCGCCCAACACAAAGGTGAATACGATCACCCGGTCCACATCTACACCCATGAGGGTGGCGATCTCTTTGCTCTCGGCTACCGAGCGCATCGCCCGCCCCATTTTTGTTTTTCGCACAATCAACTGCAAAGCAATCATCAGCACCACTGAAGTAACAAAGATGAACAACCCGGTATAGGAGATGGAAATGCCGGAATCGCCAAATTTGAGAATTCCGTCAATCGCCGTCGGTTTTCTATAGGGATGAGGCAGCGCACCAAAAATGATCAGTGCAGAGTACTGCAAAAAGAAAGATGCGCCAATAGCGCTGATCAGGGGTACCAGACGAGGGGCATTCCGCAGTGGACGGTAAGCCAACCTTTCCAATAAAACAGCAACAAGAATTGAGACCAACATCCCAGCCAGCATCATAAACACAATTGTCAGAACAGATTGCCACGAAGTGCCTTCTGTCCACCCCATTGCAGTCATGGCTTGCAGAACAAAATACCCGGCAAACCCGCCCATCATCATCACTTCTCCATGTGCAAAATTGATCATGAAGAGAATGCCATACACCAGGGTATAGCCCAATGCGATCAGGGCATAAACTCCGCCCAGCACCAGGCCGTTAAATAATTGTGAAACCCAATATTGCGGTGTATAAGACGTTTGACCTGCGACGTAAATGACTCTCCAAATAATGAAAAGGATAATAATTACACCAACCGCTCGGATGAAATTTTGCTGCAAAAACGAAACGGTTCTAGAAAGAAAGCTTTTTTGAGGTTTTGTGTATGCTGTATCCATGGAAATGCCTCTAAAGGATTATGATTTAAAATACGAAACGAGGTTGGGGCTTTTCAGCCCCAACCTGTTTTATTTCAAATCATCAAATCGATTTTACTCTACACCAAATCCAGCGACCTGGACAAATGTGCCATCCTGGACTTGGAAAATTCCGACACCACCGGCGCCGCAGTCACCAATTGCACTGCAGGACATTACACCGGTAAGCCCCTGCAATCCGGATGTTGCGCGGACGGCAGAAATGACCTCTGCCCGATCAAAGATCAGGTAACCCTGGCCGCCTTCGTCTTCGTGTACAGCGGATTTCAGAGCATTGGCGATCATCATGACAGAGTCATACGCCTGTGCGTGGAACGGGCCCTGGTCCTGAGGTAAAAGCCCCCACATCTCTTCGTATTTGGCATCAAATGCAGCATTTGCGTCCGCTACTTCGTCACCAAGAACGAAGCTGGCATACACGCCTTCACCATCTGCACCTGCTGTTTCAGGGAATGCTGCGCCCATAACGCCATCATCGCTAAAGAATGTGGCATTTTCCAGGCCGGTTTCCTGCATTTGCTGGACGATAAGAGCAGCTTCCTGATAGTACCCACCAAAGAAGATCAATTCAGGAGAATTGGTCGCAACCTGGGTGAGCACCGGGCGGAAGTCTACATCACCTACCTGGATACCATCAAAGCTGAGAACCGTTCCACCCAATGCTTCGAAAGAACCCTGGAACAGTTCGGCTACACCGAGACCGTAGTCAGAGTTGTCGTGCATCACGGCAACACTGGTGACACCCATCGTATTGTAAATGTAATCAGCATCCACATCAGTCTGGAGTTTATCGCTCAGGGCAACACGGTTGCAGATGTCACAATCTTCGCTGGTGACAGCCGGGTTGGTCGCACTGGCAGAGACAAACGGGACACGGGCTTCCTGAAGAATGGGAGCCAAACCTAAGGTCTCACCGGTGCAGGTACCACCCGCTACTGCCAAAATGGTTGAGTCAGCAGCAAAGGTATTGGCAACAACGGTACCGGCATCGCCATCACATGCGCCGTCCTGAATGTCGATTTCAATATCATGACCAGCAATCCCGCCTTCAGCGTTCAGGTCAGCAATAGCTACCTGGTATGCCTGGGAAATATCCAAACCATATTCGGGGATCGGGCCGGTCAGGGCGACTGAAGCACCAATGCGCACGGCTTCTCCGGGAGCAACTACGATATAGCCAGCAGCTGCTGCTTCTTCCATGGTCATGCCATTATACATGGCATCCCCGCCGCCTGCGCCACCGCCACATGCGGTGAGTGCAAATACTGCTACCATTAAGATAGCAAAAAAGGACAATGTTCTAATCTTCATGTAACTCCTCCAAAGTTGGTGAAAATGTTTGTAAAGTCTTCTTCTTTCAAAACCTACATATTTGATTGTTGGTAAATAGATATGCAAATATCTGTTTGCTGGTCCTCCTTTCACGCCCAATTCCATTAAAACTTAAATAGACGTATTGTTCAAATTAATGTTACAGGAATTAATTGAACATTCTACATTATTCGCTTGCATAGGTCAATAGGGGTTGTTTTGTGCTATTTATCACAAATAAAATCAGATATCTTGATGATTGTCGTTTATAATGAGCACACATTGATTTAGAGAAGAAAACATGGACCCTACCCTTTATCACATCCACCACACTACCTACCTGGAAGACATTCCTTACTGGATCACTCTTGCAGATCAGGCGCAAGGGCCGATCCTGGAACTGGGCTGCGGCACAGGCAGGATCTTCAGCCTGCTGCGAGAGGAAGGCTTTCCCATCTACGGATTGGACTACGACCCCGGTGTGCTCCACTTTCTGAAAACCCAGGACACCACTGCACCGGTTTTCCTTGCCGACATGCAGTATTTCAATTTGAACGTTTCGTTCCCCTTGGTGATCCTCACCTGCAACACCTACAGCACGCTGACCGCCTCTCAACGCCAGCGAACCCTGCAGCGGGTGTGCGCACATTTACAGCCTGGCGGCATTTTTGCTGCCAGTTTGCCAAGCCCGTATGACTTGATCGCTATGGGAGACAGCGAAGAAGCAGGAGCAGAGGATACCTTCATCCACCCGGAAAGTGGTAATCCTGTAGAGGTAAGCAGCAGCTGGCAATCCAAAGGAAACCAGGTGACCATCTATTGGCACTACGACCACCTCCAGCCGGATGGAACTGTGAACCGCACCACGCACAGCATCACCCACCAGCTCGACCAGGCGGAATTATATATTAAGGAAATGGAAGCCTGCGGATTTGAAGTGCAAACCTTTGGCGATTTTGCCGGATCCCCCTTCGATGAAGAGGCTTCGTACCTGATCTTGCAGGGACGCCTTCGCTGAAGCCGGATCAGGTTAGGGCTTCTGTGCAGCCCAAGCGAAATTGTTGCGAAAGTTTCTGTTTTTCATCCTATAAAAATGGTTTTTCCGGTCATTGAGACCATCCTTCCGCCAGTTTTCCCCAATACCTCGAGCAGAAAAAAATGATAGTTGACTATAACCATAACACCCGCTATACTATTGGTAATCTTGGAGGTGCCGCAGCTATGCGAGGATTAAACGCACAACCAAATATGAAAGGTTACGACACCTAAAAACACGCGGACGAAAAGCGTGTTTTTTTATAATCAAATTGGCGTGCCACCCACCTATTTCAACTGAACCAGGTTCAGTCAGACTAAAAAAGGAGATTTTAAGCAATGGACAACGGGATGATTCGCAAATATGCAAAAGCCAAGCAGTACGCAGAGGAACGCGAGAGGATTACATTCAAGACCTTTACGGTTGAATTTGATGGTATGAATAACCCCCACTATGTATCCTATGATAACGGCGCCTGGCAATGCGATTGCGACTATTTCATTGGGCGTGGACGCTGCAGCCACACCATGGCCCTTGAGATCATCCTGGACACAATGCTCGCTGCGGAAGAATCCAGCGACTAGTCCAGACCATCCAACTTACCCAAAAGGCCGTCCTTAAGGATGGCCTTTTTTCATTTA
>QKGK01000108.1 GCA_003250455.1 Chloroflexota bacterium
ATGGTCGTCAGCGGCGGGTTGGTATATTGGGAGATGTACGAGTTGTTGGTGCCCACCACGGAAACATCTTCCGGCACGCGCAGTCCCAGTTCCGCCAGCGCCCGCAGCACCCCAATGGCCATCAGGTCGTTGGCGGCATAATAGGCTGTGGGGGCATCCTTTCCCAGCCCTTTCATCCGCTGCACGGCGGTGTAACCGCCGGGTTCGTCAAAATAGCCGTAGTCGATCCAACTGGGGTGCAGCTTGATCCCGGCTGCTTTCATCGTCTCTTCATAGGCCTGCTGGCGCTCCCGGGTGGTCAGCGTTTTGGGGTCTCCGCCCACATAGGCGATCCTGCGGTGCCCTAAACTGAGCAAATGCTCGATAGCCTGCCGGGTAGAAAGTCGGTTGTCCGTATCCACCCAGATGATCTCGGATCCGTCTTCTTTTGGCGGGCGTCCCAGCAGGACAAAAGGCGTTTTCAGGTCTCGCAGCTGGTCCACCGTATCCACATCCAGGCGGCTGCTCATCACCACGATGCCATCTGCCTGGCTGGACTGCATAATATCCACGATCTGTGAGATCTCGTCCTGATATCCCTGGCTGCCCCCCACGATCAGGCGGAATTGGTGGTTATAGGCCGCATCCAGCATCCCCCGCATGATCTGCGGGAAAAAGCTGTCGTCAAAAAAGCCCTCATACACGTGAGGGACGACGATGCCGATGGTGTTGGTCCGCTGGGTGCTCAGCGAGCGGGCAATTGCATTCGGCTGAAAGCCCAGACCGTCGGCGGCGTCAAGCACTCGCTGCCGGGTCTCTTCGCTGATACTGGCGCTGCCGGAAAATACCCTGCTTACTGTGCTGGGATGGACCTGTGCTTTCCTGGCAACATCTCGAATGGTCGCCATACTCTCCACTTCCTTCTATGCAACTGGATGCATGAACTTGCCTGTTACTCCATTTTAGGTGCAACCGGTTGCACTGTCAACAATCACTTACTTTGGTTAGGACAAAAGATTGGCAAAGAGTTCCTATTTGGAAACTTGTTTAAATTAATTTTCTGCATATGGTCCCCCTTGCAGAATGTCATGCTGAACGACGCTGCAACGCAGCGGAAAGTGAAGCATCCTCCCACTAATTTGAAGCGAGCAGGATGTACAAACAGGGCACAATTTTCCTGGGCAGAGTGCCTAGAATTGAGATGAGGTTACCAAGCCTAGAAATTCAGGAGAATTCGCGCCTACTCGCTTTCCCCGCTCTCCACCTGGGAGATGATCTCCCGCGCCAGCGACTGCAGCCGCTCCGGGTCCACCGAATCGGTCTTCTCGGACTTCCAGAAGTAATCCAGCAGCGCTTCCGGGGTCAGACTGCCGATGTTTTTGTCTTCGGGAAGACGGATGCGCGCCTGCATCTGCGGACGTTTGACCAGGTGGAATTCAAAGCTCTCGGCAGCGATCTCCCGCAGGGCGGCATCGTCGATCAGCGACTCCCAATCGCGCGGATACTCAATGGACAGACGCACGATCGCATCACGCATCTCGTCCGGTTCCGGCATCACCCCGCGCAGCTGCTCGGTGACCTGCTGGTCGGACTCGATCGTATAGTACCGGTCGACAAACTTGCGGATGCCGGTCAGCTCGCGCCAGTCCACCTCGGTGCGCCCTTTTTCCACCTCAGCGATCACAAAATATTTCTTGTCTTTGGCTTCGCCAAAATCTACCCGCTCGATCGAGCCGGGATACACCACCGGAGGGTGACCTTTTTCATTCAGATCCTGGTTCTTGTGGATATGCCCCATCGCCACGTAATCCAGCCGCGGGTCTTTGACCAGCTGGCCGGAGAGTACCATATCCTTGCCCAGCATCACGGTACGCTCACCGCCATACACCGCCCCCTGAATGGAAGCATGGGCAGTCATCACCACCGGCAGATCCGGGTCGGCTCCCTCCAGCCACGCCCCCATCAGCTCCCCGATGCGGGCTTCCAGGGCCACATTGATCTCGTCGGTATCCTGAAGCGAAAGGTCCAGGTAGGCCACCATCCCGGAGCGCATGATCCACGGCAGCGAGATCAGCTGCAGCGGCAGCCCCCACAGGTCATCCGGGCCGTAAAACCTGGGCTTGTCGGCCACGATCACCCGTTCGGTCTCCAGGGTGTTGAACTCTTCCAGGGCATGCGCCCGGCTCATGCTGGGCGAGAGGTCATGGTTGCCCACCAGCAGCACCACCGGCACGCCCGCCCGCGAGAGCCGCATGATGCGCCGCCCCCACTCCCGCTGGAAGGTGGGCGCAGGATTGCGGTCTTTATAGGCATCCCCGGCAAAAACCACCAGGTCTACTTTTTCCTCGATGGCGGTATCCACGATCGTATCCAGCGATTTTAGGAAATCCATCACCCGCATCGGCAGGCCGGTTTCCGGGTCCTGGCGGCCATAGTTCGCCATGTTGATATGGGCATCTGCAAAGTGTAATATTTTCACCATCTTACGGCTCCAACCCTAATTGCTGCAGCATCGAGATCCCCGGGATAAAGCTGGGGTTCAGGTAAACGGTTTGTCTGAAATCTGCCACTGCATTTCCGGTTTCACCCAGCGCCAGGTAGGCCATCCCGCGCCAGTAAATGCTCTCTTCCAGTGTCGGCTCGGAAACAGTGTCGTACAGGGTGGTATTTGCCAGGTTGATCACATCCTGGTAGCGGCCTGAGTAATGATACGCCCAGTACGGCCCGGTCTGGTACCACATGATGCGGTAAGGCCGCTGGGTTTCCACGGTCTCGGCTTCGTTCGGCTCGCCGATCCCCGCATACAGCACAAAAGCCGTGTCGTAAGCAAAAGAGGCATCCACATACTCCGCCAGTTCCACATGGCTGGTGCCTTTATTGAACCAGGCAAAGAACTCATCGATCCCGGTTTGGGTGCCGATCTCCTCGTTGGCAATATCCAGCGCATGGCGGTCGGCCCAGGTATCGTCTGCCCACGGGCCTAATAAGCTGTACACTTTCTGCTCCTGGTCCGGCGGATACACCACCATAAAGAGGTAATTGAATCCCCGCCAGCCGTCCTGGAAATCTTCATACGGCACTCGGATGTTCGCCCCGGTACCGTTATCGCCGGTTTCCAGGTAGGCATCCTGGACGATGAACACGCCTTCCCCTTCATCGTAGCCGGTCACGAACAGGTAATGCCCCAGCCAGGCGACCTTGCCAGCGTAATCTCTCTCATAATAGCCCTTCTCGATCACTACCGGGTACCCGTTGGCGATCAGGTTCTTGAGCAGTCCCATCTCACCGCCGTAGCGCACCACGATGGCGTAATCGGTGCTGTCGACGACAAAGTTGACCATCTCGTAAGGCATCACATTTTTGTCCGCCTTCCCGCGGTCGATAAAGGAAAGTTCAGGGTCATTTTCCCCCGGCTTGATCGCCCTGGCAATGTCGTCACGGTTGCCGCCCCACCCCCAGAACTTAAGCGCCATGGTCAGGTTGGCCGGGCCGCAGTAGTTCCAGCGGTTATGCTGGTCCACATAGGTTACGCCCGGTAGGTCAACGACCTGTGGCAGCGGTGTGGGGGAGACTGTCGGGGTTGCGGTGGGCAGCGGCGTGCTGCCAGGCAGCAGGGTAGCCGTTGCGGTCGGCCCTGGGGTGGGGGTCTGGCCGTATGCGGCCAGGGTGGCCGCCACCATCGTACCCAGCACATCCTGCTCTTCAGGCACAAACACCGCTTCGTCGGGCGGGTTCAGCCAATAGGTAAAGCGGGTTTTCCAGTCATCCAGCTTATTGCCCACCCTGCTGCGGACCGGCGGCAGCAAGATGGTCAAACCCAGCATCATCAGCACAAACGCCACGATCAAATACCGCTGGCTGCGCTTCCGTTTTTTTTCCATCCGCTCGCGCGGGGTCATATCATCATATTTGCTCATCTGCTGGATTATAACAAACTATATTGTGCACGGGTCGCAACGATTTTCACTCACTTTTCCCCCACTACCCGATTCCTAAAACATCCTGATCTGGAGTTCTTCCTCGACTGCCTCTTGCGGGATAAATTTGGGCACTTCCAGGCTGATCCCTGCATCCTCGCATAGGTCTGTCAGATAGGCGTGCAGCTCCCCTGCCTGCCGCGCCTGGGCAAAATAGTTTGCACCAAACTGGCGGATGTACTTCTCTTTGGTGCCGGGGAACTGCCGGTCCAGCTGGCGGTAGTAATAATAGCGCTGGCGGTCGCGCAGCGTCATCCCAAATGCCGGAAGGATATACCCGGCCCCGTTATCCGCAGCCAGCTCCACGATACGGGTAATATTCTCGCGGGTATCCTCAATAAAAGGCAGCACCGGCATCAGCAGCACCCCCGTGGAGATGCCCCGTTCAGCCAGCTTGCGCATGGCGGCAAAGCGCCGCGAGACAGCAGGCGCCCCGGGCTCCACTTTCCGGCCCAGGTCATCGTCCCCTGCGGTGATGGTAAAACTGACCGTGGCAAACACCCTGCTGATCTCTTCCAGCGTGTCGATATCTCTGAGCACCAGGTCGCTCTTGGTGAGCACGTGCACGGGGAAGTGGTTGTTGGCAATCACCTGCAGCGCGCGGCCGGTCAGGTTATAGCGCTTTTCCACCGGCATGTAGGGGTCATTCATCGAGCCGGTGCCAATCGTCCCCACGACCCGCTTGCGGGGGAGATGGTCGGCCAGCACTTCCACCGCGTTGACCTTGACCACCACTTCGCGGTCAAAGTTATCCAGCTGGTAGCAGGCGCTGCGCGAATCGCAGTAGATACAGTGATGCTGGCAGCCGCGGTACAGGTTCATGTTGTATTTAAGGCCGAACCAGTCATCCGGCTGGCGCACCGGGTTCAATATCCCTTTTACCCTTACTTCAGTGATCATGCCAGTTCCACTCCTTCCCACAATGCACAGGCGTGGAAGGCCAGGTCTTCCCGGTGCAGGTAGCGAAAATAAGCTCCCAGCATATGCAGGCACCTTTTAAAAGAAAGCAGACGTCCCCATGGATGGGAGATCAATTGCTCCTTTTGGGTGAAGAATTGGAGGAATGCGTCCACATCCTCCTCCCTGGCAGATTGAGGCCACTGATTGGTCCGGCCATGTACAAAGGCTACAAATGTCCGCACCAACTCGACAGAGGCTGCTGCAGTACCTTCAGAGCAGCCTTCCCCTCTCAAAAACTGGTAAAAAGTTTGGGTCGCCATCATGCGTTAATTATAACAGAACAATTGTTCTATGTAAAGTTATTTTTCTATTCATATAAAATCACATGACTCATACTATAATTTACATAAGAAGCCACCAACATTTAGAAGGTTTTATAATGCCAAATCGCCTTCAATCATGGTTCCACAATAATCAAGGGACAATTGCAATAATATTTATGATATTGGGTGGCATTGTCTACCTTGCAAAATCGATTACATTCGCACAAACTATCCCATCTACCAATTGGGATGAAGGAATGTATCTATACAAAGGCTATCTCTTCATCAGTGGGAAATATGTACCCTTCGCAGATGACGGCCCCTGGACCAATCAAATGCCGGTTGCCTATTTCCTGGCAGGTCTCTCACAAATCATCACCGGCCCTGGCATCCAACCCGGAAGGTACTTTGCAGTTTTCCTGGGCGTTCTCACACTGATCGGTCTAGCGCTAGCTGCAAATCGTCTTTCGGGCAAATGGTGGGCACTTTTTGCTATATGGACCGTATCCCTGAACAATGGGTGGATCAAATCGTTCAGTCTTCCCTACTCTCAGGTGGTGGTAAGCTTCTTTTTTGCCTGGGCATTATTCTTCTTATTCGGCAATAACAAAAATTACTGGGAGTTCTTCGCGGCAGCATTCTTTGCATCATTAGCAGGTATGACACGTATCAATGTAATCCCCTTCGTAGTCTTGCTGCTCGTCTATATTCTTTGGCAGCATGGTAAAAAGCCAGCTTTTTGGGCATTAGTCGGTGCTGTCATACCAGCCATCTTTTTCCATTGGTTGTATTGGCCAGATATCCTCAAAATTTGGGCATACTGGATCTCACCAGAAATTATCCCGCAGATTACCTTTTACCATTCCCCCTGGCAAATGGTTTTCCGCCAGCCAGGCTTCTCCTGGCTCCCCGTCTCCGCCTGGATAAAAAACCCCTCACATTTTGTCTGGGAGATTTTGGGCTACCTGGTAGACGCCTTGCGAGCGAACTTCGTCATCTGGACAGGCGTATTAACTGCAACCTTCATCCTCCTGCAAAAAAACATCGGCCAAACTAGTCAGGCCAAAAAACGAACATTTTTTTTGCTGGTCTCATTTGCGGTACTGATGGTTATTCACATGTGGGCCTCTTTGGGGGGGAATTCATGCCATTTCAGTTGTCTGGCCGGATACATGCTCTTCTTTAACTGGTTCGGCCTTTTTGCATTCATCTCTGCCGCATCTTCCATTGAACCCCGCTTTAAAACTTGGGCTTACATTGTGCTTATTTCCATCACTTTGCTGACCCTCATCGGTTTTGAATACCGTTTGCAGGATTCCTTTCGGGATATTCGCTTCGGTTTGGTAACCCAAATACTAAAAGCGGATGAAGAAAAACTAGAAAACCCCGAAACTCATTTGGAACCAGAAACCAGCCGCTTCTGGAACTTCATGAAAGAAAAGATCCATTTCGACCGCTACTATTGGTACCGGTTTCTTTGGAAGAACGAATTTTTCACCAGGGTGATTTGGTGGATCATTCCCATATTTTTGGTATTACTTCTCCCTTGGGCAATTTTTAAATTTTCACGCACATTAAACATCACAACCGGTTCTTATACCTATTTCACCTTACTTTCCGTGATAACCATTTCGAGTATCCTCGGCTCGAATATCCTTTTTGTGCAACCCATGGATACAGACACATGCAAAACAAATGTTTTCCAGACTTACGAGCAAACGGGAGAAGCACTCAGAAGCGTCATTCCTCCTGGTTCACAAATATTTTGGGATGTTAAATCAAATATTCCTTTACTTTATATCCCGGAT
>QKGK01000110.1 GCA_003250455.1 Chloroflexota bacterium
GGATGGTCAGGCGTGCGCAAGCTGCCACGACCCGCTCTTTGGGTTTGCCGATCCGGATAGGGGCCTGCCGGTCTCCGAGGGAGTCATCTTAGGGATGTTTGGCGGGCGGAATTCGCCATCTTCGGCGTATGCCATGTACAGCCCGATCTTCCACTTTGATGTAGGAGAAGGCCTGTGGATTGGCGGTGCGTTCTGGGATGGGCGCGCAACTGGAAGTTTAATATTAGATTTAGGGATGAATGCCGGATTGGGTGACCCGCTTGCCGATCAGGCGACTGGACCGTTCCTCGCTGGCGTGGAAATGCACAACCCGGATAAAGCGACAGTAGTGGCAGATGTGGCGGCTTCGGCTTATGCTGATTTATTTATGCAGGAATGGGGCGCTGACATTTTTGCCCTTGAAAATGTAGATGAGGCATATGACGATATTGCACTTTCCATAGCGGCTTTCGAACGCACCGAGATGTTTGCCCCGTTCACATCCAAATATGACTTTTACCTGAGTTCATGTCTGGCCGCGGGCGGCACTCCGGAAGATTGCGCTTCTGGGACGATCGGCACTGTAGCTCAAACCGTTGGCACGAAAATCTTCTCCAAGAAAGAATGGGAAGGCTTCCAACTCTTTGTGGGTGATGCTATGTGCGCTGCCTGCCATGTGACGGATTGGACGGAAGATCCCGGGAATGTCTATGTCCCGGCTTGGGCGCCTGCTGGTTGGGTTCCGCCGGTCTTTACAGACTTCACCTATGACAATCTCGGCATTCCCAAGAGTGAAGACAAACTTCTTGTCAATAATCCGGTGGATTTGGGGCTTGGAGCTGTTGTCAATGATGAGGCTGAAAATGGCAAGTTCAAGGTGATGACCCTGCGCAATATCGCGCAGACCGCTCCTTACGGGCATAACGGGTACTTTGTTAAGCTGGAGGATATTACCCACTTCTACAACACCCGTGATGTGCCTGCAGAAGGTTGGGCTGTTGCTGAATATGGTGATACGATGAACACGGATGAGCTTGGTGATCTTGGACTTTCTCTAAAACAAGAAGATGCCCTGGTCAAGTTCATGAAGACCCTCACCGATGGGTGGTGGATGCCGTAATCACAGCATGAGGAAACACAATAATTGAATACCATAAGGGAGTGGGCACTGCCCACTCCTCTTTTGTTTAAGGCATATATCGGTGTGAGTCAGGCTGCGGAAAATACATCCGGCCGATTCACGATCCAGGTCTTGCGGCGGGCGCGGGCGGCGATGGTCGCCAGGTTCTCGTAGCCATACGGGTGCGGGTAATGGGGGATCAGTTCTGCCAGGGGTACGACCACAAAAGGCGCCGACCAGAAATCCTGGTCGAAGGGTTCATCGTCAAACAGCACCAGGTCAATATCAATGGTGCGCGGGGCGTTTCTGTCTGCGGTTCGCACCCGGCCCAGTTGGGCTTCAATGGGACGCAAAATTTTCCAGATGAGGGTTTGGGCATCGAGGGATGTGCAGAACAGCACGCAGGCATTCAAAAAATCCGGGCCGTCGCTGCCCACGGCGTGGGACTGCCAGGCAGAAGAAACGGCGATCACTTCCCCATGCTGGCGCAGCAGGCGGACGGCTTCCGGCAGGTAGTGTTCTGGTCGGATATTGGAACCCAGATTGAGAAAGGCTTCGTGTTGTTCGTTTGTCTCAGGCATGATGGTTTGTGTTTCCCTCTTGAACTGGCTAAATAAGATGCCGGCCCCCGTCCACGTGGATGATCTCCCCGGTGATGTAAGCCGGGCCGGAAAGCAAAAAGACCAGGGCCTGCTGCACTTCTT
>QKGK01000494.1 GCA_003250455.1 Chloroflexota bacterium
CGTCCGGGAAAAGCGATCCTGATGTCCTCCGGACCGCGCGATTATCACGTCCAATTCCACCCGGACGGATGCGTGTCTGACCAGACCGCCCTGGCGTACGGCGCCATTATCCTGCCGCTGCGGGGGAGATCGGGTCTCGCGTGCAGCGGTATGTCGAATCTACAAAATGATGATACATTCCGATGAAACGATACTGCGTAAATTAAACCCTGAAGCAGACCTGCCAGGATTGGTGCAGCTGCGGGTTGAGCTGGAAGCCCACGACCGCCTGGGAGCGGACACCAGCGAGGCCGCTCTGCGGGTGCAGTTCGATTGGCCAGACCACGATCCCAGCCAGGACAGGATGGTCATCGAAAATTCAAAAGATGGCAGACTCATCGGGCATGGCTGGACGGTTTCTCAATCTCCCCAAAGGGCCTTCCTGGGCGTAGACATCCACCCCGAATGGCGCCGGCGAGGGCTGGGGAGCCAGCTCTTGGAAGCCATGATCGGACGGGCGAAAGAAAAAGGCGCCCTCCAAATCGTATCCGGAGCTGGGGCTAACAACCGGGTTGGGCATCCATTTTTGACAGCACGAGGTTTTAAATTAGCCGGTCACAGCCGCTTTATGACCGCCAGTAAGGAGGTCCTGCCGGAGAACCCCGTCTGGCACCGGGGCTTCGGTCTGCGGAGCTTCCAAGAAATGGGAGACATATCTCTTTTGGTCGAAGGGAGCAACCGCTGCTACACCGATATGTGGGGGCATCGGGAAAACCTGGTACCTGCCAGCGCCGACCGGTTTCTGGACCGGATGCAAAGCCACCCGAACTACTATTTTCCGAAAGGGATTTTCATCATCATCGACCCAGAAGGGCAGCTTGCTGGGATATGCTTCAACCGCTTGGAAGGGGATGAAAAGAAAAAAGTGATCGATTCGCCGGGGGTTGTGCCCGAATATCGCCTTTTGGGACTGCAGCGTCCCCTGGTACAGGCCAGCATGCGCTGGTTGAACCAGCAGGCTGAGGGGGAAACCCATCTCTACACCTGGGGGGATTTCGAGGCAGCCGTACAGATTTATCTCGAGCTGGGTTTTACCCTCAGCGAGGACAATCATTTCATCGATTATGTATTGAAATAAGGGGTGGTGTGCCCTCACACCGATCCTAATTGCTTTACCTGATCTTTGAGAAAGGTGTAAAAATGCTATGAAATACGGCCTCTATTTACCCAATTTCGGTCCGTATGGGGACGCCCGCAGGCTGGCAGCCCTGGGGCGCGAGGCTGAAGACGCCGGTTGGGATGGGTTCTTCCTGTGGGACCACATCGCCGAATGGGCATTGGACATGATCGACCCCTGGGTGGCGCTGGCCGCGGTGGCGGCGAATACCCAAAAGATCCGCATCGGCACCACGGTCACCCCGCTGCCGAGACGGCGTCCCTGGAAGGTCGCCCGAGAAGCGGTATCCCTGGACCACCTATCCGGCGGGCGGTTCACCCTGGGAGTGGGCATCGGGGGCGGCGAGGCGGAATGGGGTAACTTCAATGAAGAGACCGACTTAAGCGTGCGGGGGGCGATGCTGGATGAGGCATTAAAGGTGCTGGTCGGGCTGTGGCAGGGGGAGCCGTTTCGCTACGAGGGGAAATATTACCAAGTCAAAGAGACCCGCTTCCTGCCAAAACCGCTGCAGTTGCCGCGCATCCCGATCTGGGTAGGCGGCAACTGGCCGAACAAAGCGCCCTTCCGGCGGGCAGCCCGGTGGGACGGCATGTTCCCGCTGCTGCAGGACGGCACGCTGGAGGAAGAAACAGCCCAGCTGAAAGCTG
>QKGK01000316.1 GCA_003250455.1 Chloroflexota bacterium
TCTTATTACTTATAGATAAATTTATTACTTGAACTATTTATCAAAATGGGTTCCAGAAACTACCATTCCGTAAAAATACGGATCACCATACTGGTCTTCCGAAAAGACCAGTATCGCCGCTCCATTGCCATCCTGCACCCCGCCTTCACTGTAGACCACTTCGACAATGTTGGCTTCCGGAGAGAACATGTCCTCAGGCTGCATGCCAAACAGCGGCGGGAATAGTGTCCGGTCCGTGGTAAAGGTCAGGTTGCCGGGGTTTGGAGAAATCAGAGAAGTCCGAATCTCCTCCATCGCCTGATCTTTCGTCAGAAAACGTCCCTCTGATTGCCAGTAGCCGATCAGAAACTCGTTCCCCATCATTCCCTGCAGCGGCTGGGTGTTGAGGGAGATAAACACGGCCTGCACGTTGCAAACCAGCCACGCCAGAGGGTCTTCATCAGTAACGGTATTGCAGTCCAGCACTCCCACTAAATCCGCCGTACTGGGGGAATCCGCCGGATCTGCGGCAGCAATCCCGAGGCAGGATGCTCCCATACCTTGCGGCGGGCTGGAAGGCATCTGGTCGGGCATCTGCACCTCCCGGTCTGCGGACACTGAAAACGACTGCAGGATGGCCTGGAAATCGGGGTGGGCGTCAGATTCAAACGGGTAGGGAGATACCATCAGGATCAAATCTACCCCAAGCTCGAACAGATAAAATCGCCCAGGCCCCCACATTGCGCTGGTGGTATCCACCTGTATGGCAGACTGCCCGTTGATTACCATCGGCGTGAGAGCGGCAATTTGGCCATCGAGATTGTTGGCATACAGTGCAGAGGCCGTATCTTGCAGGTTGGCCGTCGCCGAAAGGCCATACTGGCTCGGTTTCACATATCCCAGATCGAACTTAGCGCCGCCAATTCCCCAGATCAAGTCATTGCTTTTGAATCCCAGGCTGTCGATGAACGCCTGCGTGTAATTTGTCACCGCAAAGCTGCCCAACCCGGTGGGATCTTGCGCCGGAGTGGGAATGATTGCCTCCCAAAAGCAAGGAATAGCGAAGCGAATCCCGGTGCGGGTATCTGCCACCACTTTCCAGTACTGGGCAAACATCGGCGTGCTTTCTGCCTCGCGCGGTGTTTCCTGGATGGCAGAGCCATCGGTTTCCGGAACGTTTACAACTTCCCCCGTATTTTCATTCACGGTGTTTTCTGCAGGTTTTTCAATCCCGATATTCAATTGCCCGCAGGCTAACCCCGCCAGGACCAACAAAACCATAACTGTCAAAATTTTATATTTAGCGTTCATACCAAACTCCTTCAAGTTTTTTTGTTCGGGGAACCAAAAAGAATGTTGATTTTCTGGTCCCTTTGTGAACTTACTTGAATTGTATCCAACGGGTGTGTTCAGGGGGTTTTGAAGGTGTATTGGTCCTGATAAAGAATGTTACAGTTCTGTAACTGCCTGCACGGGGAGCGATAAGGTGATCACAGTACCTTTATCCAGCTGGCTGCGCACCGCTACCTGCCCCTCGTGCCGCTTGAAGATCGCCTGTACCAGCGCCAGGCCCAACCCGCTGCCGGGGATGCCCCTGGCGCTCTTGCCGCGGAACAGTTCTCCCCATACCTGGTTGATCTCGTCCGGTGGGATGCCGGGTCCGGTATCAGCCACTTCTACAGTCACATTGCGGCCATCCTCACTGGCGCGGATCTCAATGGTATCCCCCTCAAGCGTAAATTTTACCGCGTTGTCAATTACGTTATGAATCGCCAGGAAAAGCAGGTCCCGGTCCGCCGAGATTTCCGGCAGCGGCCAGGGAGCCTGCGGCATGGTCAGCGTGACCGTGCGATGTGTGCCGACCCGTTCCAGGGTCAGTTCGTAAATATCTTCCAGCAGTTCCGCCAGGTTCACCCGGCTGAGCTCTATCGTGCGGGTTTCCAAATCAGAAAGCTTGCGCAGGTCGGCTACCAGGCGACTCAGGCGCTGCACCTGTGATTCCACGCTTTGCATAGCAGGCTGCTGCGGGTCCGTGTTGAGGTTGGCCAACCCGGCCATGATCGCCGTAAGGGGGTTTTTCAGTTCGTGGTCCAGCAAGCTGAGGAAGTGGCGGCGTTCGCTGGCTGCTTCCGCCGTAATGGTCTGTTCCATGTCATCAAGCTGATACTTGACCAAGGCTACCAGGGCAACGATGGTAGATAATAGCAACCCCGCCAGGAATATCAGCGTGTCCATGCCGGCGCGGACAAATACCACCGGGACTTTTCCACCAATCAAGTTCAGCACTACGGCAGCGATAAACCCAATCACCAGCGGCACCAGCACGAACCAGTAACGCCTAAATAATGTCATCCGGTCACCTGAACGTCTGCGGCGAACCGGTATCCCTGCCCGGGCAGGGTTTCAATGTACGTGGGCTGGCTGGCATCCTCCTTGAGCGCGGAACGCAATTCTGCCACGCGGGTATCCACGGCGCGCGTACCGATGGGGTAATCCCAGCCCCAAACGGCATCCAGCAGCCGGTCCCGGCTGACAACCTCATCCGGGTGCGTCATTAGATATTCCAATAAAGCAAACGCTTTAGGCGTCAGGTTGAGCTGCTCATCCTTCAGGTAGACTCTTTTTGAGCGGCGGTCCAGCAGCAGCACCCCGCTGACCAGCTTCCAGGCGGCTGCCAGGGGCGGCTGGCCGCGCCGCGCCCGGCGCAGTACAGCCCGGATACGGGCGATCAGCTCATGGGGGTTAAAGGGCTTATTGAGGTAATCGTCTGCCCCTTCTTCCAACGCCATAGCCCGCTCAGTAGACTCGCCGATCTGTGTCAGCAGGATCACCGGGAGCCAGTTTTCCTCGCTGCGCAGCTGACGCAGGGCCTGGCGCCCATCCATCACCGGCATAAGCACATCCATGATCACAATGTCCGGCGGGTTGTTTTTGATGATATTGAGCGCCTGCTCGCCGTTCCGCGCTGTGAAGACCTGGAAACCTGAGCGTTCCAGGAATGCGCTCAGGTTATCGGTGATCGCTTCTTCATCATCCACCAACAGGATTCGCAAAGATTGGGAATTTATCATCCAGCACTCATATGATCAGTCTTGGGCTGCGTCCAATTGCGACAGCAGCGTTTTGATATCCGGGGCGTCAATAAATTCCAGCCCTAAGCTGTATTTTTCGGGGTGCAGGCGGTTGGGATGAGACCAGATCACCCAGGCGGTGAAAAGGATTTTGACCGGTTCATCCACCAACTCCTGCACAGGAATGGAGAACTTACCCACTTCCCCGACGGTATACCCCCGGTCTGAAATCGCAAACAGTCCACCGTCCGAAATATTGACCACTCTCCCTACAGATTGCTCCAAATGATCGTCATGCAGGTCGAGATCGACAACAACGTACCGTTTTGCTCTTCTTCTGTCAATTGGCATTTCATCACCCTGATCAGTCTTTCTTTGCCTGCTGGGATGTTTGGCTATTATGGTATTGGCAGTACTATGTCCTCCGGAGTAGATTCCCCTACTTCTACAACAATATGATCGCCCTCGGTGTAGGAAGGGTCGAAGGTGAACGTATATACTTCCCAGTTCCCGGCAGTGATCGGGATGGAAAACGCGCCTTCATCATCAGAGGCACCATAGGAGGCGGCCCCATCTTCCCGCACTGCCACAATATTAAACCCGGGTGCAGGGTCTTCGTTAGCATCCTGCACCACCCCCGAAAGGGTCAGGTTGGTTTTTTCGTAAACAAAGACAATTCCCTCAGTCTGCGGTAGGGTCACCGAAGCCAGATCAGAACCCTCAACATAACCGGAAAGTCGGCAATTCAGGTTCACCACCACACTATCGCACTCCCAGGAGGTGATCTGCACGTCGAAGACGCCTGTCAGGTCCAGCGGGATATAAAATTCAAACACGCCATCCTCATTGGTCACAGTATCTGCGGGGAGCACTGTGGCATCTCCCTGAGCGGTAACGTTTAGCCCGATACCCTTGATCGGGTTGCCATCCTGGTCCTGTACAGCACCAAAGATGACAAAGCTGGGGTCAAAATCATCCCGCGGCAGCCCGCTGACCTCCCCTTGCAGGTTGAGGAATTCAGCCCACATCCAGCCCACCGTGGGAGCGATGTTATCGGCCTCATTGGGAACTTCTACTTTCACCCACAAATTATCCGTGGTGCGGGAGACAGCGGTTAAGGCGGTATCCAGCTCATAGGTTTCAATCACCTGGAACATCTGGCTGGGGCCCTCCCGCATGTTCAGAAAGTCCGAGACAACCACACCGGAAATCGGCGGAGAGACCGTTGGCGTGGCTGTCTGGAATTGAGTAGGTGTTGCCTGTGGTGTTCGTGTAGGCGCAGTCGTCGGCGTGAGCGTAGGTGGTGGCTCGGCGGTCAGGGTCTGCGCCAGCGCGGTTTGAATATCTCCCGGAGAGGGGGTGAGCACCTGTGGTGCACACCCGGCTAATAGAGAAAGGACCATGACACCCATTAATGCAGCAATGATATGCCAGATTTTCTCTGTCTGAATGTTTGAACGGATCTTCATCAAGTTATCCTTTCGGTATCCAATGTCTCCAACAATTGTCTTTTAGACATTGTATCCAAAAATGCGGTTAAGAATCAAATCCTTACCGCTCAATGATCTCAATATAGGGGATTGTCAGCGGTTCCAGTGGTTCTCCCACAGTACCAACCTCAAAAACCCGGGTTTCACCCAGCAAGGGCGTTCCGTCTGAGTGGAAGCGTACGGCAACCACGTCCCAAGTACCCAACCCCAGCGGGAGACGGAAAGCACCACCCACAGGCGTGACCTGCTCGGACTGGACCCCATCCGACTGGCGGGTTGCACGCACCAGAATCTCCGATGCGCCGTTCCCATCCTGGTAAACCACCTTCCCTTCGAGGTAGGTGACTGCCTTTTCATAGGTAAAGGCAAGCGCCCCGGTTTGGGGCAGCGAGAGGGTCTCCTGCCAATGGGTGGGGAAATAATCCACCACCTGGCAGCTCTCATTGACATATTCAGCAATATTGCTGTTGCAGTTGACTGCCACAATTTCCAAATTGGCCGTGTCTGCGATGCCAATCGGATAATAGATCTGGAACTGCCCCTGGTGGTTGGTAGTGCTTTCGTCACGCAGTTCACCGTCTTCCGTCTCAAGGACGGCCGCCACGCGCACATCATGGATCGGGTTTCCGTCCAAATCCTGTACCACGCCAGAAAGCGTGTTTTGCGGAGACATCTCCACAATGGGCAGCGCCTCATCCAGATTGCTCAGGTCGAGGTACTGGGCAAACATCCACCCGTCCACCGTGCCACCGCCAGAAAGCGGCGCCCGCACCTGGATCCAGGTGCCATCTGTCACCATTCCCATTGCCATCACCTGGGTGCCGGTGGCAAAGGTGGCAACCTGGTTGAACATGGTGCCCGGTCCGCTACGCAGGATCAGGCCATTCAGCTCTACTGAAACCGGCGTCATATGGGCAGGGGTCTCGGTCGGGGCTGGTGTTTCTGTGGCCTCTTCAGGCTGCGGCGTCACTGGCTCCGGGGTGGGTTGTGCGGCTTCGGCAGTCATTGCAGCAGCCGTATAGATCATCGCTGCCGCCTCCTGCTGGGAAGAACCATTATCCACGGTATTCGATTGTCCATTGCACCCTGCGAAGATCAACATCGCGGGTAAAAGTATCCAATTTTGCCATTTCATACCTCGATTATAACCCGGGTTTCCCTATTTTGACCTCCCCCAGTGAATGATAGGAGATATTTCGCATTTTTGGGGTTAATTATTCAGATGATCGTCAAATCGTTCAGGCAGTTGAAAAAGTGATTCTGAAATATGATACAATTCATTATTTGTGAAAAAGTTAACAAAAAAGCTTCAGATTCACATAGAATTTGTGGTGAAGTTTTTTTCTAGGAGGAATTATCCAAATCTAAAGCCGATTTTGATTTGTATAGAATTTGTTTATTGGATATCGCTTATTGAGATTTTAACTTTTCAATCCGACAACCAGTTTTAAATCGAGGAGACTATAAAATGAAAGTATTAATAACCGGAGGCACAAATGGGATGGGGAAAGGGGTTGCTCAGATATTAGCTGGCATAGATGATCAAACCCATGAGTTAATCATTCTGTGCAGATCGAAAGAACTGGGTGAAGCGACGATCCAAGAGATTGAATTCGCGACCAAAAATAACAAGATATCTATGGTTTTGTGCGACCTGGCCAAACTCAGTGATGTTCGCAATGCCATCAAGGAGATCCGCAGTCACCATGAATTTATAGACGGTATATTCATCAATGCCGGTTTGGGCTATGCTGCCAAGCGTATAGAAACCGAGGACGGGATGGATTCGCATTTTCAGGTGAACTACCTGTCCCATTTCATGCTGACTTTGAACTTGTTGGATTTGTTGGAAAAATCCGAGAATGGTGGCAGGGTTGTCTTCAATGTCACAGAGACCGGTGAAATTTTCTGGGACGATATCCAAATGAAGAATAAGTGGGGTTATGAAGCTGCCATCCATCAGGCAATGGTTGCCAAAAGAATGTTTAGTGAACGTCTGCATAATTTATACAAGGAAAGAGATAATTCAAAAGTGTCATTCATTGGATTTGAAATTGACAAAACTGTTTGGACCAACCAGATCAATATCATTCCATTTTTCATGAAGTCCATGGCAACTTTGATGAAACTTTTTGGTACATTTATTTCGATGGAAGAATGTGGGGAGATCATGGCGCCCTTGTTTACTGAAAGCCGGGAAGAAAGCTTGAAAAAATCCGGAAAATTTATCACTTGGAAAAATGTTGCATTTGTCGAGATGAAGCACGACGAATATGCAGCTGACCAAAAACTGCAAGAAAGACTATGGAATATTAGCTTGGATTTATGCAATGACAAAGAAACTGTTCAAATTGCTGAGAGGCTAACTTAATGCCATTGTGAAAGCACAGCATCTGCGAATAATCAATCCAAATGCCATTGTGAAAGCACAGCATCTGCGAATAATCAATCCAAAATGACAAAGTACGCTCAAAACAGGTTAAGATAGCGTACACCTGACAAGTGGGGTTCTGCGGTATTTACAAGTATTTGTCTGGCAGGTTCGCCCGCTCTCAAAATAGCATACTTATTAAGACGCTGAAAGTAGGAATGGAAAAGAGAAGCGCGTTAATAAACACAATGACCATTGAGTTTACTCATGTTGAAAAAGGGCTGATTTTTCGGCCCTTTTTTTGTTCTCTCAAAATGCTAATCTGATTCCAGTGAACATATTTCGTCTGGAGATTGGTATGTTTGCTGTTTTGAATGGTTGAGATTCGTTGGATCGCAGCGGGAAAGAACTTGAAACGCCTTCTCATGCACAAAATCGAGACGATTTATTGCTTTTGTAGAGAAACTATTTGATTTCTCTGCCAATTCTGCTTCCCGATTTTTTCAACAGCCCAAGTTTTTCTGCGATCTCCCTGCTCTCGCGGTATAATGAAAATCCAAGAGATATAGCCCGCGATTAATTCCGGGCACAGCACACAATCCTGTCAAATAAAGACACAAACTTAAAAATACTGGTTAAAACAATTCGGAGGTACCATGAGCCAAGCAAAAATCAGGGTGATCGTGGCAAAACCTGGTCTGGACGGGCATGACCGCGGCGCAAAGGTAGTCGCCAGAGCGCTGCGCGATGCCGGGATGGAAGTCATCTATACCGGGTTGCGGCAGACTCCGGAGATGATTGCCGAAGCCGCCCTGCAGGAAGATGTCCACGCGGTGGGGCTTTCCGTACTCTCCGGCGCCCACATGGCCCTTGTTCCCCGGATCATGGAATTACTAAAAGCAAACGGGCAGGAAGATGTCGGGGTATTCGTCGGCGGGATCGTCCCCGATGAAGATGTCCCCAAGCTGGCGGAAATGGGTGTCAGCGGCGTATATGGCCCTGGAACCAACACCGAAGATATCGTGCGCGACATTCAAGCCTTCGCCAGGAAAATTACCAGATAAATGGTCGATCTTCACGCAGTTCTCTCCGGGAACCGGTTAGCGCTCTCGCGGCTGCTTTCCCAAATCGAAAACGATACCCAGCAAGGCCAGGAGGC
>QKGK01000301.1 GCA_003250455.1 Chloroflexota bacterium
AGAAAGCGACCGATTTGGCTGTGGCCACGGTGGTAAAACCACCTAAAATTTCAACATCGCCGCCCAGGGCATTCCACTGCTGGATGATCAAAGGCAGGTCGAAGGATTTGAAGACGACCCCCAACATCTGGATTCCCAGCAGCAAGCCCAGCGAACCCGCCATGGTGTAGATCATGAACTTGAACGAGGCATACGTGCGGCTGGAGACTTTCATTCCATCCCATAACTCGCGCTCGCCTTTGGGGCTGCCCCATTGGCTGATGAGAAAATACATCGGCACAAGCCCGATCTCCCAGAAGACGAAGAAGAGCAGCAGGTCGAGCGAGAGGAACACACCCAGCATGCCGGTCTCCAGGAAGAGGAACAAAGCCATGTACATGCGCACATTTTCTTTAATGCCGTATGAGGCCAGGACTGCCAGCGGTGTCAGCAGCGTGGTCAGCAGCACCATGGTCAGCGAGAGTCCGTCCATCCCCAGATGGAAATAGGAGCCAATCTCCTGGTACCAGGGGGTATTGACCACGTATCTGAACCCATTGGCATCCGCAGCGGCGCCTTTAAAACCGAACCAGGCTACCAACGTAAATGCGAGCGGCACCAGGCTGGCAATCAGCGCCCATGTGCGGATGAGTTTCGTAGAATCCTTCGGTAAGAGCAGGGTAATCACCGCTGCAATTGAAGGAGCAAACAAGATGATCGTCAGTAAAGAATTATCCATTGTTTCGCTCCCAACTATCGAGTGATTAGCATGATGATGAATAAGCCGCCAAAGGCCACCACCATTGCCATAATCATATATGTCTGGACGACCCCGGTCTGGATTTTGCGGAACTGTTTGCCAAACCACTGCGGGACAGCCGCACCCAGAGTATCACCGATAAACCGGTTGATGACCGGGAGGTCGAAGTAATTGCGGAAGATACCGCCAAGCCAATAGGTCACCCGGGCTACCAGATGCAGCACCCCATCGATCACTTTGCGGTCCATTCCCTCGAAGACAAACTTCTCAGAGAACCATATAGCAGGTCGTACGAACAAGAAATCATACAGCTCATCGAAGTAGTATTTGTTTTTCAATACCGTGTGGACAGGCCCGAGGGTTTTCTTGAGCGGGTCTTCCTCGGCAGAAGGCACCTCGCGGTACACCAGCCAGCCCAATCCCAAGCCGCCCAGGGCAACCACCAGCGAGGTTATCAGCGGGATCCAGCTAAATTCCGCCACCTCGGCATGCAGCCATTCCGGCAAGCCGTGACCGAGGAAATCATGGAACCAGTTGGGCAGCAATCCACCAAGCCCGGGGAAGTGCTCCGGGATACCCACCCAACCGAAGCCAACCGCAAAGACGGCCAGCACCATCAGCGGGCCGGTCATCCACAGGCTGGTCTCGTGGGCGTGTTCGGCTTCTTTGGTGCGGGCTTTGCCCAGGAAGGTCAGCGTGATCTGGCGCATGGTGTAAAAAGCCGTCAGGAAGGCGGCGATCGCCAGCGTCCAGAAAACTGCCGGGTTGTGCGCCCAGGCATCGGCCAGAATCTCATCTTTAGACCAGAAGCCGGCCGTGAGCACTGGGAAGCCTGAGAGGGCAAAACCGCCGATCAGGAAGGTCCAGAAGGTGCGCGGCATCTTATCTTTGAGGCCGCCCATGTTGAACATATCCTGCGGGTCCACGCTGTGATCGCCGGTGTGCAGCACGCCGTGCTCCATACCGTGAATTACCGAGCCGGAACCGAGGAACAAGAGCGCCTTGAAGAAAGCGTGTGTAACCAGATGGAAAGCGGCGGCGACATACGCCCCA
>QKGK01000123.1 GCA_003250455.1 Chloroflexota bacterium
ATGCGGCCAAATATGCCCAGAACGACCTGCCGATCCGGGTGCGGGTAGTGGTGCAGGAGTCCCAGGTGGTGGTGCGGGTGGAGGATGAGGGGCCGGGCATCCCCGAACAAAACCATAACCAGGTGTTCCAGAGCTTTTACCGGATGGAGAACGGCCTGACCCGCCGCACGCCCGGTGTAGGGTTGGGGTTGGCGATCAGCCGGGGGTTCATTGCCGCCCACCACGGCGAGATCTGGCTGGAACCGAAATCGCACGGCACGATTGTGGCCTTTTCACTGCCATTAAGCCCTGCCGCCCGGATTGAAGGGCGGGACAAACCGACCTTTGTAGGAGAACATGAATGAGTGGAATGCATGTGCTGGTGGTGGATGACGAACGTTCGCTGCGGGATTTTGTGCAGCGCAACCTGGAGATCCGGGGTTACAAGGTGCGCACCGCGGCCAACGGGCTGGAAGCGCTGGCGGTCTTCAAGAGCGAATTTGTCGACCTGGTGATCCTGGATGTGATGATGCCCAACATGGACGGGCTGGAAACCATCAAGCGCATCCGGGAAAAGTCCACCGTGCCGGTGATCGTGCTTTCTGCACTGGGAGAAGAGCAGGATAAAGTGCGGGCGCTCAACCTGGGGGCAGATGACTATCTCTCCAAGCCGTTTGGGGTCAAGGAACTGCTGGCACGCGTCAAGGCGGTGCAGCGGCGCACGCAGTGGGGAAGCTCGCTAAACGCCGAGGAACGCCTGGTGTATGGTGAGATCAGCGTGGATGTGGACGGGCATATTGTGGAGGTGCGCGGCCGCCTGCTGGAGCTGACGCCGACGGAGTTCAACCTGCTGGTGATCCTGATGCGCAACGCCGGCAAGGTGCTGACCCACGAGATGCTGCTGCAAAATGTATGGGGGCCGGAATATGGCATGGAAGCGGAATATCTGCGGGTGTATGTGGGGCGTTTGCGCCAGAAGATCGAGGAAGACCCTTCGCACCCGGTATTTATCCACACGGAACACGGGATTGGCTATCGCTTTGAAGCGCGGTAGGGAAATCCATATTGCATAATCCGCTGAAATTGCTCCTGGTGCTGCGGACGATCACAATGCCTCTTCCCATTTTTATAACTTTTTTATAATCTGGCTCCGCTGTTTAGGTTTTGTTTGCACTTGATTCCTATAATGAGGGTGGAGTTTACTATTATCACCCTATAAAGGAGCTTTCAGATGAGAAAAAGGTTTGGTTTTATCCTGGTTTTCCTGCTGCTGGCCGGATTGCTGCTGGCTGCATGCGGCGGAGGTGGCGGTGACACGGGCACCACAGAGGAAAACACCACTACCGGAAATACGACGACTAACGAGACACAATCCAACACTGCAGATGAAGGTGGCGGAGAACCGATGGCCGGGGAAGTAACCCTGACGATCGGGCATACGATCTCCAATTCGGGGACCTATGAAGCCACCTCAGGCAAACAGTTCCGTGGTTTTGACCTGTGGATGGAAGACGTCAACAACGCCGGCGGAATCGTGCTCTCCGACGGAACGGCGGTGAAGTTCACCTCGGTTTCCTACGATGACGAGAGCAGCGGCGATCGGGTGCAGGAGCTGTATACCCGCCTTGCCACCGAAGATGAAGTCGATCTGATGATCAGCCCGTATTCCAGCGGTCTGACCAAGTCTGCCGGCGTGATCGCCGAGCAGTACGGTAAGATCATGCTCGCTGTTGGGGCTGCCTCAGACTCGAACATGAATCTGGGATTCACCCGTGTCTACCAGCTGTATACCCCTTCCAGCCGGTATCTGAACGGTGCAGTGGACTTGCTGAAAGCCAATGCCCCTGATGTGACCAAGCTGGCGTTTGTTTTCGAAAACGATCAGTTTGCCATCGACGTGGTCAATGTTGCCAGCCAGTATGCCGAATCCCTGGGCTACGAAGTGGTGCTGAACGAAGGCTACGACTCGAACACTGCCGACTTTGGCCCCTTCATCAATAAGATCGTCGAATCCGGCGCTCAGGCGGTTTTGGGCGGCGGGCACACCACTGACGGGCAGACCTTTGCCCGCCAGTTTTATGAGAAGGGCGTGGAAATTGGGTTCTTCGCTTTGCTGGTAGCCCCGCCTGAACCGGAATTCGCCGAGCTGGGCGATGCCGCCCTGGGCGTGGTCGGCCCCAGCCAATGGGAGCCGCTGGCCGCCTTTACCCAGGAAGCATCGGAAAGCGCCGGGTTCAGCTGGATAGGACCAGGCAGTGCAGAATTCACCACTGAATATCAGGCCGCCTACGACGAAGTCCCCTCCTACCATTCAGCCGGCGGTTACGCGGCCGGATTGATGCTGCAGCAAGCCATCATTGACGCCGATTCCACCGATCTGGATGCGATCAACACCGCGCTGGAGAACCTGGATGTGATGACCTTCTATGGTTACCTCAAGTTTGATACCTCCGCAGACTGGCACGGCTTGCAGATCGGCCACTCGATGGTGTATGTCCAGTGGCAGAAGGATGACGCCGGTAACCTGATCAAAGAAATGGTATGGCCAGCAGAAGGCGCTTCTGCTTCGCTGCTGTACCCCATTCCCTGAACTGCAGCACACTTTGAAGAACGGAAGATTTCAGGCTTCTTTCTAAACGAATCATAGCCCGGAATATGTAACAGGAGAAATTCCCCATGGGCATCAGGTATCGCTCATGGGGAATCCTTCTTGACCACAACATTCACAGGAGATGAACATGAGCATTAGCATGGATTTTTTACTCTCGTCCCTGGCCGATGGACTGCTGCTCGGGTTTGTATATGGGGTTGCAGCGATGGGGCTGACATTGATCTGGGGGGTGATGGATGTGATCAATCTGTCGCATGGGCCGATCATTGCCTTGGGCATGTATGGAATTTATTTTTTGTTCAACGATGGGATGGGGCTAAACCCATATGTCAGTTTGCTGCTGGTGGCGGTGTTTGGGCTGCTGTTAGGCATCCTGATCTATGCGGTGGCAGTTAACCGGGTGATCAACGCGCCGCACCTTTCTACCCTGCTGGCAACCTTTTCAATCAATATGATCATCATCGGGCTGGGAACAGCTTTCCTTTCCACCGTCCCACGCAACGTTAATTTTACGCTGGGATCGGTCTCGCTGGGGCCGGTGACACTGCCGGTCACCCGGCTGATCGCCGCCCTGGCGGCGATGGTTGCCGCTGGCGCACTGTATCTTTTTCTCTACCGCACCCGGCCGGGGCGCTATATCCGGGCGGTGACGGATAACCGTTCCGCTGCCGAGCTGGTGGGGGTGCCCTCCACCCGTATTCTGGCGCTCAGCTTTGGGCTGGGCACCATGCTGGCGGCCATCTCCGGCGGGCTGATCTCGACCTTCTTTTCGTTCTCGATCCTCTCGGGCGGGCGCTATGAGCTGAAGAGCTTCGTGATCGGCGTGCTGGGTGGATTAGGCAACCCGATCGGTGCGCTGCTGGGTGGGCTGATCCTCGGTGTGCTGGAAGGCATCATCCCGGCGTTCATCGAGACTTCCTGGGTGCCGGTGATCGAGTTTGGGCTCTTCATCGTCATCCTGCTGGTGCGCCCGAGCGGCCTGTTTGGAGCAAAGCAATGAAAAAGTCTCAACAAAGCTATCTGGGGCTGATCATTTCATTGGTCTTTGTATTGGTGCTAACCGCCTGGCCGATCATTAACGGGAAAGCCACCACCCGCGAGGAGGTCTTTACCATGCTGCGGGCAATTGCCCTGGCTTCCAGCCTGAACATTTTGCTCGGCTATACCGGGTATGTCAGCTTCGGGCATATTGTCTTCTTTGGCTTCGGCGGCTATGTCGGCTTTTACTTCATCGTGGTGCAGGGCTGGAACATCTGGCCGGCGATGCTGGTCGGGGGTCTGGCTTCTGCGCTGCTGGCCTTCCTGGTCGGGAAGGCGATCCTGCGGCTGAGAGGCGCATATTTTGCCCTGGCAACCATCGGGATCAACGAGGCAGTACGGGCGTTCATCAATAACTTTGAGCCCTTTGGCGGCCCGATCGGAATGGCACTGAACTTTAAGGAGTACCAGAAATACGGCGGGGCGTCCGAGGCGCTGCAAATGGTGTTTTATATCATGGCCGGGCTGACCGTGCTGGTAGTGCTGACAAGCTACTTTGTGCGCACTTCCAAGTTTGGGCTGGGGCTGCTGGCCATCCGGGAGGATGAAGACGCTGCCGAGGTGATCGGCGTGGTAGCGCCTTCAGCCAAGACCTGGGCTTATGTGATCTCGGCGTTCTACCCCGGACTGATCGGGGTGCTGTTCTTCTTCAAAAATGGGAACGTGGAACCTGTCCCGGCCTTTCCGCTGCATCTGTCCATCGAGATGATCGTGATGGTGATGATGGGCGGGCAGGGGACGGTGTTTGGCCCGATCATTGGGGCGGCTGGCTACCAGCGCATCAGAGGCTTTTTGGTCACCAGCCCGGTGTTCAAGAACATTCAGCTGGCAGTGGCCGGTATGGTGCTGCTGGTGATCGTGCTGTTCGTGCCTGCCGGGCTGATCGGTTGGATCCGCAACCGCTTCCCCAAGATGAGGAGGGTGTTCCAATGACGATCATCTTACAAACACTGGGTGTCAGCAAGCAGTTTGGCGGCCTGATGGCAGTCAACAATGTGACCTTTGAGCTCAAAGAGGGCGAGATCTTGGGGCTGATCGGCCCCAACGGGGCAGGCAAGACCACCCTGTTCAACCTGATCAACGGGGTTTACCCGCTGACGAAAGGCAAGGTGCTGTACCGGGGTGAGGATGTCTCCGACAAGAAGACCTACGAGATGGCTCACCTGGGACTGGCCCGCACGCACCAGATCGTCAAGCCGCTGAACGAACTGACTGTGCAGGAGAATGTGGAAGTGGGAGCCTGCTTCGGCCGGGTGAATAAAGGTCTGCATGCAGCGGCAGCTGTGGCCGAAGAAGTGATGGAATTTGTCGGACTTTCGGCCCGCGCAGACCAGCTGGCGGGCAGCCTGAATGTGGCCCAGAAAAAACGCCTGGAGATGGCTCGCGCCCTGGCTGCCGGGCCGGACCTGCTGCTGCTGGACGAGGTGCTGGCCGGGCTGAACCCTTCGGAGATCGTGGAGATGGTGCAGACGGTCAAGCAGATCAGGGAGCGCGGGATTTCGATCATCATGATCGAACACGTGATGCACGCGGTGATGAATGTCTCGGACCGCATGATCGTGCTGGATTACGGCGAGCTGATCGCGGAAGGCACACCGAAAGAAATTCAGAACAACGAACGGGTGATCGAAGCCTATCTGGGAGACCCCAAGCTGGCCGAGAGATTATCGGTGCGGACATAAAAGGAGAATCTGATGGCATTATTAGAGATAAAAAATCTTTCCTCTGGTTATGGCGAAGTCCAGATTCTCTGGGGTGTGGATATGTCCCTGGAAACCGGGAAGCTCACTTCCCTGGTGGGGGCTAACGGGGCGGGCAAGACCACTCTGCTGCGCACAGTGATGGGCTTGATCAAGCCGTGGGACGGGCAGGTGCTTTTTGACGGCCAGGATGTGAGCAAGCTGGCCGCACACGAAAAAGCCGAACTTGGGCTGGTGCTGGTACCGGAAGGGCGGCAGCTGTTCACCGATATGTCGGTGAGCGAGAACCTGGAGATGGGCGCTTCCCCCAGGCGGGCGCGACCGCACATCGACAAGAACCTGAAACTGGTCTACGAGATGTTCCCGCGGTTGAAAGAGCGCGCTACGCAGAAGGCAGGCACGCTCAGCGGCGGCGAACAGCAGATGCTGGCGGTGGGCCGCGGGATCATGGCCGAGCCAGAGATCCTGATGTTCGACGAACTCTCGCTGGGGCTTGCGCCGGTACTGGTGCTGGGCCTGTTCGAGAACCTGCTGATGTTGAAGGAAACCGGCCTGACGATGCTGCTGGTGGAGCAAAATGTGCAGATGGCCCTGGCGGTCAGCGATTATACCTTTGTGCTTGCCCAGGGGCGCGTGGATGTGCAGGGGCCAAGCAAGGAACTGGCAACTGACGAACATGTCCGTGAAGCCTATCTTGGTGTACACTAAGATTGATGAAACCATGATCTAATCAGGAAAACGATATTCTGCAAAAATAGGAGTAGAAACTATGCTAGTTGGCGAAAGAATGACTCACCCGGTTGTGAATGTGCCACCGGATATGGCGATCCAGGATGCGCTGCAGTTGATGAAAAAAGAAGGCATTCGACGCACGCCGGTGGTGAAGGATGGCAAGCTGGTCGGCATTGTTTCAGATAAAGATCTGTTGAACGCCTCCCCTTCCCAGGCTACTTCGCTGAGCGTGTGGGAGCTGCATTACCTGTTGAGCAAGATCACCGTATCAGAAGTGATGACAGAGTCGGTGATCGTGGTGACGGAAGATACCCCGATTGAGGAAGCCGCCCGTATCATGGCGGATAACAAGATCGGCGGCTTGCCGGTGGTGCGGGGCAGCGGCGTGGTGGGAATCATCACCGAGACGGATATCTTCCGCCTGATGCTGGAACTGACCGGGGCACGCGAGCCAGGGCTGCGAGCGACTTTCCTTCTGACGGACCGGCCAGGGGAATTGGCGAAGTTGACCAATGCGGTGGCCGAAAATCACGGTAACGTGATCGCTGTGGGGACTTTCTCCGGCGATGACCAGGCTACCCGTGAAGTGATGATGAAGGTCGGCGGCCTGGATGAAGCAGCCTTCCGCAAGATATTGGAACAACACGCCACCAAGATAAAAGATTTACGTAATTGCTGCAACTAAGCATAATTCAGATGATGACCAGGGGCGGAGATGTCCATCCCGCCCCTGGGATGCGTTTCCTGAATTAGGTGCTGTCCCTTTTTGATCGGGATTAATGGATCGACCTTGGAGTAAGATAATCTATTAGTCCTATTGGGTTGAAAAAAAACCTATCTTGCGTGTGTAGCTGATTGAAATTTAATTTCTAG
>QKGK01000284.1 GCA_003250455.1 Chloroflexota bacterium
AGAGCCTCGATTTTCTCAGCCTCCAATCCTGCTTTTCTGGCTTGTCTCTTCCAGGCTTCAAGCGGGACGACCTCTACACTGATTGGTAGGCTTAGCTCTTCGCTGAGAATACCAGCCAGTTCAATCTGCGATAGACCCTTCATCCCGACCAGCTCATAACTTGCATACTCGTGACCAGTCTCTGTCAGCACAATCGCAGCAACCTGGGCAACATCATCCAAATCTACCAGGCTCAAGCGGGTTTCCGCCGGGTAGGGCACTGGATAAATGCCTTTCTCCAAGATGCTTTCCTTGTGGGCGAGGATGTTCTGCATGTAGGCTGCCGGCTGCAGGATAGTGTAAGGCAGCCGCGATTCGATCAGCATTTCTTCTACTCGCAGTTTGTTCCAATGATGCGGCATGGCCTCGGTTTGTGGTTTAAGCACCGAGTGGAAGACAAAATAGTCTACACCAGCGGATTGGGCGGCAAGGATTGCATGCGTGCCAATGGCGACCTCATGCGGGCTGACATTGGGGCAGATATGATAGACTGCTTGCACGCCTTGCATGGCGCGTTCCATGGCTGAGGGAGATTTCATATCCCCGATCCGGATATCCTGGACGCCCAGATCTCCAATGATCGGCATCTGGTCTTCCCGACGTACCAGAGCGCGCACCAGGGCGCCTTTTGCAAGCAGCGCCTTGATTACACTGCGCCCCGTCTTCCCTGCGGCACCGGTGACAAGGATCATGTGTCTATATCTCCTTTATCAGGACAATCGATTGTCCAATAGCTAATACCCAATCACAAGTCTCCCAACCTCGGACCATCGAGACGGGGTTTAATCCCCTTCCTTCCAGGCAATAAACCTGCCCCACATCGAAGCAATCTCCATGCCCTTCTGTAGGTAGCAGCCGAGGTAGTAGCGACCGCTCTCTGCCTGGGCGATATCCTTACCCAGGTTCTCGGCATGCACGATTTTCTTAGGGAACAGGTTGAGGTGAGTATCCTGGTAATATTTGTCCAAGGGGTACATCTCGTCCCAATCCTTGCCGAAATCCTCGATCAGCTTGCGGTTGGCTTCTTCGAAGGTCTTGGGATGCCAGATGCGCTGGATGGTGTTCATCGGATGGTCCTGACTGACGGCATCGATGGCCAACCATTTGAGTTTTTTATCCACACACCATTGAGAAAAATCAGGGGAAGGACCGGGGTGCTTGATCATGTAGCGGAATTCATCCGAGTCCGGGCTGATCCAGCCGTACTTATACCAGCCAGTCTTGAGGATCAGTATATCACCATCGCGCACCTCGACCACGCTCTCGATCATTTCGGGGGTGTAGACGCTGGAGTCAGAAACCAGGTGGGAAATGTCGGCGATGACGCCTGGCCCGACCCAATTCTCCAGGGGCACCTGGCCGATTGTGCGGCCCGCCGGCCAGAAATGCTTCTCGCCATCCATGTGTGTTGCCAGATGGATGCTGGCGTTGCAGATCGATCCGTTCCTACCCAGGCCGAAATATTGACCACCGACCCGCTTGGTGTAGGTCACAGTCAGGGGGACATAATTCGCCCACTGCGGGGTCTGCACGCTGAACGGCACAGTCAGGTCGAGCATCTCAGCCGAAGCCATCAGCTCGAAAAATTCCTCCTCTGCAATACCGTCCGGGGGCAGCAGTGCGCAGGCCCGGGACCATGCCGTCTCTACTTCCATGAAGGGGATTGGGTAGATCATGATCCAGGCCCGCTGGTTGTTGAGCTGGTTGATTTCGCCAACGATCGACTCGGCTAATAATAAATGCGCTTTGGTCATCGTTTGGTGGGTGAGCTTATAGTACTCATCCTGGGGGAACATCTCGTCCCAGGATTTGCCGTACTCAGCTTTGAGCTTCGCTTCTGCTTTGGCGAACTCGTTGGCATGCATATAGCGAATGGAGGTGTTCATCGGGTGTTCGGCACAGCCGCAATCCACCCCGATGATCTTGAGCTTCATATCCAGGGCCCACGGGAAGAAATCTGGGGAAGGTCCCGGATGCCGCACCAGGAAGCCGAACTCCTTGGATTCGACGCCGCCCTGGGCTTCTGGATTGTGCACATCAGGCTGGTCCCACGAGTAGCGGTGGTAGCCGGTGTTGATGATCAGGATGTCCCCCTCTTTGACCGTAGCTCTCTCGGTGATCATCTCGGGGGTATACAGGCTGTAATCGGAGACCGCGTCGGAGATATCGACCACCACGCCCGGCCCACACAGGTCCGACAAGGGGATATCCGCGATCGCCCGTCCGCCGGAATGGAAGGCCGTCTCGCCGACCAGGTGAGTCCCCACGGTGTTGCTCCAATTCAGGAGCTGTCCATTTGCCCCCTGCCCGCCGCCGTATGCCCCGGTAACCCGCTTGAAGAAGTGTATCTCCAAAGACTTTTCACCCGGCCAGGGTGGGGTAAAGATGCTGCAGCCTTGGGTTAGGTCGAACAACTTTGCGTCCGAAATTGTTTTTATAAATTGCTCCCTATCCATGCTTGATCCTCTCTTTGTGGTGCTAATTCACATCTTATCGGGTGTCATTTCGAGGAGCATTCTTTGCGACGAGAAATCCTCCAAAATGAAAGCTTTTTTCATTACATCATAGGGATTTCTCGCTTTGCTCGAAATGAGATTAGGATATTCTTTGAAGCAGGGTAAGTTTCAAATCCGCCAGATCTATTGGCAGATTTGGAAATCAACCCAATTCCTTCCCTCAACCTCCAAGACATTTGGATCCAATGAAACCTCAATCCTTAAAACCCATACTTCTCCGCATACGCCACCAGCGCCTGTTCGAACATCTCCATCGGGGGTCGGACCAATCCAGCCCCGACCTGCCCGACTCCGGCATCCTTGTGGGCAATGCCAGTATTGATGCGCGGCGTGATGCCTTTCTCAACCACCTTGCGGATATCGATCCCGGTTGGGGTACCGCGAAAATCCAGCGGGGGGATAGTGAAGTATTTGTGCTCGGTGAAACAGATCTCGTACATTTCCAGGGTTGCGTTGAGGGCATCCTTGGGGGTTCCGCTGACGAAAGTCACAATCGCTGGCGCGCTGGCCATGGCGAAGCCGCCGATGCCAGCCGTCTCGGTGATGGTGCTGTCGCCGATGTCACCGCTGGCGTCTTCAGCGGTGAAACCGGGGAAGTAAAGGCCCTGGGGTACCGCGACTGGGGCGGTGAACCAGCGATCGCCCAAACCGCCGACCCGGATGCCGAAATCGGTGCCGTTGCGCGCCATCACGCTGACGATCGTGCTGCCTTCAATATCTTTGGCGGTATCGACCATCGCCTTGCAGGCTGCCATGACCGGATTGAGCACCGCCAGGGCGTTGTCACCCAGGGTTTGGATGATCTTGGCCGCCACATCAGAGTCATCGGCAGCCTTGACGATGAAGGGAGCCAGGTTCTTAGTGAACAGGATTGAGCCGGCTTTGTTGCGGTTGTGGCCCTCATCACCCATGTGCAGAGACTCAGCCAGCAGGACGCGGATGTCGATCCCGCCGGACAATTCGATCGCTTTCCCTAACACAGGCGCCATGACCTCTTCCATCCAGCGCAGGCGATCCAGCACTTCCTCGCTGTAGGCGCCGTAGCGCAGCACTTTGCCGTAACCTTCGTTCAAATTGGAGTAGGAATTGTTGCCGTGGGTCTTGTTTTCGAGGATGTAGACCGACATGGATGGGCAGATCACGCCAGCCATTGGACCCACAGATTGGTGGTGGTGACACGGTTCGAGCTTGATCTCGCCGGACTCAACCAGGGCTTTCGCACTTTCCTCATCCTTAGCTTTTCCTTCGAAGATCAGCGCGCCGGTGATGGCGCCCCGCATCGGACCGGAGGCGCGCTCCCAGGTGATTGGTGGTCCGGCGTGCAGCAGCAGGTCTTCCCGCATTCCAGGGATGACGTCTATGGCCTTACCCATGCCGATCACTACCGGGCGGGCTTCCATCATGCGATCAGTTGCTTCAGTATTGGCTTGTTCGATGTCCATTGAATTAACCTCTCCCTATAGGTTGGATAGAAAGTCAATCTACTTGCTTGCGCGGAAAACGGATCCCAGGTTCAAATCTGGATCGGGCTTCTTTTAATATCTCTTCATACAGCTCCAAATTGCGGTCTTCCAGGTGGTCGAAGTTCTGCAGACTCTTGCTGCCCCAGGTGATGTAGCGCAGCGGATCGGGATCGAGCTTGGCAGCGATGATCTCCTCCGAACCGCGGGCTTGTGCCAGCCGCCAGGCAATCGGGGTCAGGATCATGCTGTGCCCGAAACCGTAATTGCCCCCTGCATCCGGTCCGACTAAATTACTGGCCAGCAGATAGACATGGTTATCGTATGCCCGGGCGGCGTTGGTGATGTACCAGATATCATAGCTGCGCTGGAGGGCGGAAACGCGGATGATCATCTCAGCGCCTTTCACTGCCAGCAGCCGGGAGAGCTCGGGGAAATCGCCGTCATAGCAGATGATCATGCCCATATCTCCCAGCGAAGTCTTGAAGACATCCGCATGATCACCGACCAGCGCCCAGCCACCGCCATCCTGGCGCTCCCAGGGAGCCGGGTGGGTTTTGTCGTATATCCCGATAATTTCGCCATCGTTGCCAATCAGGATGGCGGAATTGTAGACCCTCCCCCGTTCGCCGGCCCTCCGGTAGGATGGCCAGACGACGTGCACGCCCAACTGCCTGGCTTTTTCCTGGATTGGCTCGGTGATTTGGCCCGGTGCTTCATCCACCAGATCCCACAGCTCACCAGGCCCCAATCCAGTATCATAACCTGTGGTGACCGTCTCCGGGAAGATAACCAGTTCGGCCTCGTATTCCCTGACGGCTTTCTCCAGCCAGGAAACCCCTTTCTCCACATTGGCCTGCACATCATTAGGTCTGATCGCAATTTGCACGCAGGCAGCCGTAAACTCTTTCATCAGCAGCTTCCTTTATTTGTTTTTCATGCGCTCGAGGATGCCCATCAGCTTCTCATCCCCGCTGGCAGGGGGGCGCCAATCGACCTGGATCACCTTGGCACCCTGTTCTGTCAGGCTCTCGGTAAAAGATTCCAGTCCCACGTTAGCAGCCGCCATTGGCTGGGTGAGGGCTTTCAAATCTACTTCCGTTAGAGGTTCTGTCTTGCTTGCAGGGAGGTCTGGATCAAGCGCGTTCGCCAGTTTGCCGACATGAATAGCTGCAGCATCATTGCTGGTGAAGACTTTAACGCCAACAGCCTCAAACTGCTCAATCTGGGCGTTCAAGTTTTGCGGATCTTCGTCCGTACCGGATAGGATGGCGACCATCTCCAAATATCGTCCTGCTTGCTTGGCCTGCTTTTGGGCGGCGAGGATGCCCGGCACCAGTTCCGATGCAGGATCGGGGTGGGCTCCGTAGCCCAGCACCACATCCAGCAGGATGATGGCTACCTGGGGATCTTCCGCTTCCATTTCCAGGCGCCGCAGGCGCAGATCGTTATCCATCATGGGGTGCAGCCGGCCTACGGTGAACTCGTCCTCCCCCAGGTCGATGATGGTGTGCTCCCGGCTGACCAATGAGTCCGCCAGGCGGTATTCCTCCTCCAGCGGGACGTTGGAATACACCGCAGGTAAGTATTCCTCCAAGACCAGCAAGGTTTCATAAGCCAGCGTGCCGCCGGAAAACAGTCCACGCAGGTAGCGTTGCCCTTCAGCAAACGGTTTCTCCTCAAGCTCAGTTTCTGCTAAGTTGGGGGCGGATTCCGCGGACAGCTTTACTGCCAGATCCGCAGCTTCATCAAAGGAGGTAGCGAAATACACGTTGTCCACTTTGCGCATCGAGGTGGCATAGCCGATAAAATCCACCACCACGGGTTTGCCGACTCTCCGGGCAGCCTGGACGAGTTCATCCGCCACGGCTTTCGCCGGCGGCTTGGAAACCAGGACGATCACTTTGGTCTCGGGATCGCGACTCAACAGGTCCAGACCCTGGCGAGCGGTCACCGCGCCGACCTTATCGGAAAGGTCGCGCCCTCCGGTTCCCAAGGCGTGGGTGATGCCGCCGCCGAACTGGTGGATGCGCACCGTCACTTGCTGCAAGCCGGTACCGGATCCGGCCACCAGGCCAATTGGACCTCTGCGGACCTTGTTGGCGAAGCCCAGCCCAACGCCATTGATAATGGCTGTGCCGCAATCAGGTCCCATGACTAATAAACCTTTTTCGGCAGCGGTGTCTTTGAGCCTCAATTCGTCCATCAAGGTCACGTTGTCGCTGTATAGGAAGACATGCCTACCAAGGTCGAGCGCTTGGCGGGCAACCCCGGCTGCATACCTTCCTGGGACCGAGACGAGCACCCACTGCGCCTCCGGCATCATGTCGAAGGCCGTCTCCAGGCTCTTCGGCAGGTATTCCTGTTCAATACCTCCACTGCGCCTGGCTGCCAGCAGGTTATCGACTTCACCCAGCGCAAACTGAGCGGTACTCTCGTCCTCAGCCCTGATCACGATCACCATGTCGTCCACCCCGGCTTCTTGAATTTCGGGGGCTAACAGGTCGCTCTGTTCGAGCAGCTCTTTGTTGGCCGCGGTGCCCATGATCACGCCTGCATCGATCACCCCTTCCAGTCCTACCAGCGATCGCTGCAGCTGCATCAGGATCACCGAGTCGTAGTATGCGCCAGAACGGATTTCGCCTTTAGTAATTGACATAAAAACTCCCAATATGATTGATGGGTTGAGTATCGCTTATCCTAGCCCAATTGATTTTCTTAGATCACCCCGCGTGCGTGCAACTCGGAGACCTCTTCGGAAGTATATTCCAGCAGCTCAAGCAAAACTTCATCCGAGTGCTCACCGAGCATCGGCGGCGGGCGGTGAGCCTGCGCCGGGGTGGCGGAAAATTTATATGGGTAGCCAGGGAATTGGAGGGTGCCAG
>QKGK01000456.1 GCA_003250455.1 Chloroflexota bacterium
GAATTCTTTCCAAACGTCTATTGCCAGGTAAGTAGACAGATTCTTGATATTCCAGTCATCCATATCGAACGGTCGAGTGCAGTGAAACACGAAGATGGCCAGGATCGCCAGCACCCGCAACCAGTCCAGGTCATATCTGCGCTGTATGTTGGTGGATTGGGCATTCATTTTGATCTCTCCTCACTTAATCACATCTTTTTGCATATCCCGGGTAGCGGGTTCTCAAACCGCGCGATTACGACAACGGTTGGGCTACCAGGTCCACAGTTGGAGCGACCGGTTTGCGCGGCTTGAGCCCAAAGAGTCTCCGCACCGGATTCATCCGGCGTATTCCATATTCATATAGTCCCAGTGTGAGGCCGAAGGCCAGCGGGGCGATGACCAGGTACTTGGCCAGGATAGACAGCGGCAGGGGGATGATGAAGTAGCCGAGGATCAGGATCACAGGCTGGTGCAGGATATAGAAGGGCAGCACGCCTTCATTTGCATAGGCAAGCAAGCGGTGATTGGCGGTCAGGTAACGCATCCCATAGCCAAGCACCGCCAGGAGGCAAGACCACATGAACACACCTAACAGCAGTATCCCCAGGGCATAGATCAGGAAGCTCGGAGACTCTTCCAAGAGACCGGTGATGACGGGCAGAGCCAGCAGCAGGACCAATGCCAGTACCAGGGTGATCCTGCGCTGGCGGATGATCGCCTGCTGGGCCAGGTCGCTGGAGAACACTATGAAGCCATACGCCAGGAAAGGTGAGAACACGATCAGGCGCACCAGATCCTCGGCTAGTGCGGGTCGGCGCACTCCAAGCGGATCGATCAGGATGAGCAGCAGCGCAAGTGGCAGCGGCCACAGGAAGATCGCCCCGGGCCGGGCAGACAGACGGCCGAGTGCCTCTGTAAAGCGCCGTCCAGAGGAGCTCTTAAGGGCTGCAAACAGCGGCAGCAGGACGAGCGTGACCAGGAACAGATCCTCCAGGTACCACAAATGGACCCCCGACCAGGCAAAATTCCCGTCCCAAATGCGCCAGTCTCGAAAATACAGCGGCAGGAATTCCAGGAAGCTTCCTTGGAACTCGCCGTGTGTCAGCCGCGTCAGATAGACCTGCGGTGGGCCAAGCACCAGTATGCCGAGTGCCAGCGGCACCAGCAGGCGCCAAACTCGATCGCGCAGGAACTTGATCGCCCGGCCGGGACGCAGGGCGAAGAAGATGCTCGCCCCGGAGATCATAAAGATCAGCGGCATGCCCCACAGGTCGAAGATGCCCTTGAGGGTGTCCACCAGGGAGCTTGTCGTGCTATTTTTGATATGCCACCAGCTCGCATCGAAGAAGCGGCTGCAGTGATACAAGAAAACGGCTGTAAATGCCAGCACGCGCAGCCAGTCCAGGTCGTACCTTCTGGTCACTTTACCCTCCCATTTTTATTGTAATTTTCGCTGCCAAACATCACCGGCAGCACCCCGGTTCACACAACCCATCCCCTAACGCCGCGTGCCAAATAAAAAACGCCAAACCTCAGGTAGGCGCTCTTAGTGAGTATAACTTAGGATCGAGTATTCGGCCGATGTTACCCTTGACAACCCGAAGAACCCAAATGTCGTATTCCGACTCCCATACGAATTATAGTGATACTTTAAAAAACTGCAATACTGTGAATTTTTCACAATCAGGTGAGGACATTAGATTTCCGCTTGTCCCTCTTGTTTGCCTGGCCTTGGATATGACCAGCAGCACTACTCCCTCCTTGATCACCGGCAACATGCCAATAAGCGTGCAA
>QKGK01000318.1 GCA_003250455.1 Chloroflexota bacterium
GGAGTAAAAATGGCGTCAACAGGAAGCTCACCAATCGGCAGACGACCGCTGCGGTCATTCGCCGGGGAGTAGCCGCGTCCGCGCTCTACTGTCATTTCAACTTCCAGCTTGGGTGAGGAGCTGTCAGAGGTGAACAAATACAGGTCCGGGTTCACAATTTCAACTTCCGGCGGCGAGATGATGTCTGCCGCAGTTACCACGCCTTCGCCGCGTACTTCAAGGTGCAGGCGGGCAGTGTCTACGTCCATCATCTTCATGCGGACTTGCTTCAGCTGCAGCATGATCTGGATCACATCTTCCCGGATGCCGGGAATGTCACTGTACTCATGCTGCACATCGGTAATTCGAATCGAGGTGATTGCAGCCCCCTCCAATGAAGAGAGCAGCACCCGTCGAATAGCATTACCTAAAGTGGACCCATACCCACGTTCCAGCGGGCTGATGGTGTACATCCCATAATTACGCGATTCGGCCTCGCGCTCGATCCTCGGGGTAACCATATTACTTAGTACTATCACAGGCTATTCCTTCCCTTACCAGCAGACTGCGTTTGCAGTCTGCCTTCGGATACTTACGCTAACGGGAGTAGTACTCCACAATCAACTGCTCGTTCAGATTGGCGTCAATCTCAGACCGTTCCGGCAGCCGCAGGATCCCACCGCTCATATTTTTCATATTGCGGGTGATCCAATCAGGTGCAGAGCGCTCTTCAGCGACTGCCATCAAATCTTTGACTAATGTTTTGGAACGAGAACCTTCACGAACCTGGATCACGTCCCCCGGCTTAATCTGCATGGAGGGCACGTCGGTGCGGCGGTCATTCACGGTAAAGTGTCCGTGGGTCACCAACTGGCGTGCCTGGGCGCGGCTGCTGGCAAATCCCATCCTGTAGATCACGTTATCCAACCGGGATTCAAGTATCTGCAGCAGGGTCAGGCCGGTAAGGCCGCGCGATTTGATCGCCAGGCGATAGTAGCGGCGGAACTGGCGTTCCAGCACGCCATACACGCGGCGAGCTTTTTGTTTGGCACGCAGCTGCGCACCATAGTCTGAAGTTCTCGAACGTGCCCATTGGGCATTTCGACCATGTTGTCCGGGGGGATAGGCGCGTTTTTCAATCGCGCACTTCGGGGAGTAGCAGCGCTCTCCCTTCAAAAAGAGTTTTTCACCCTCCCGACGACACAGTTTACATACAGGACCAGAATATCTAGCCATAAAAAATAATCCTCACTTCTTCCTGCGTATCGGAATATAAATTTTTAGACTCGACGACGTTTCGGCGGGCGGCAGCCATTGTGCGGCACCGGCGTAATGTCGGAAATCGAGTTTACTCGTAATTCGGTGGCCTGGACGGCACGGATCGCAGATTCGCGGCCCGGTCCCGGCCCTTTTACAATCAGGTCAACTTCTCGCAAGCCCATATCCATGGCTTCCTTGAGCGCCTTTTCCATTGCAAGTCGGGCAGCAAACGGGGTGCTCTTGCGGGAGCCCTTGAAACCTACTGCTCCGGCGCTGGCCCAGGAAACCGTGTTCCCTTGCAAATCGGTAATGGTAACAATCGTATTATTAAAAGTCGCAAAAACGTGTATCTGGCCAGCGCTTAGCGTTTTCTTTGCCTTACGCGGCCCACGGCGTGCTCGTTGTGGTCTTCTTGCCATATCTAAGGTTTCCTTTCAGGCGATTATTTCTTGGTTGCGCCTCTGCGGCGACCGCGACCGGCCACAGTCTTCTTGGGGCCTTTGCGGGTGCGGGCATTGGTGCGGGTTCGCTGGCCGCGCGCAGGTAAATTGCGGCGGTGGCGCAGTCCTCGGTAGCTCCCGATTTCCATCAGACGCTTAATGTTCATCTGGACTTCACGGCGCAAGTCACCTTCCACAGTCAGCTGGTTGGTGATGTAATCACGCAGCGAGGCAATTTCAGTATCCGTCAGGTCCCGCACACGGGTATCCGGACTGATTTCGGTCGCTTGCAGAATATTCTGCGAGGTTTTCAGGCCAATTCCATAGATATACGTCAGGCCAATTTCAACACGCTTTTCGCGCGGGAGGTCAACACCTTCAATACGTGCCATAAGTACCCTCTACCCTTGTCTCTGTTTGTGTTTTGGATCGTCGCAGATCACATAAAGTACGCCTTTGCGGCGGACGAATTTGCATCGAGCGCATCGTTTTCTTACTGAGGATGATACCTTCATCTTGAACTCCTTTTACTTGCCAAAACAATTCATTTTACTTCTAGTTTGTATTTTCGTCTAGGCCAAACTTATAAGTTGGTCAGCACCAATGGCCCATTTTTTGTCACTGCCACCGAATGTTCCCAGTGCGCCGTCAGGCTGCCATCAAAGGAGGAAACTGTCCACTGGTCTGGCTGGATCCTGGTGCGGTAGGTGCCAACCAATACCATCGGTTCGATCGCAATTGTCATCCCGGGGCGTAATACCATGCCGCGTCCCGGGAGCCCCCAATTGGGCACTTGTGGGCCTTCGTGCATGCTGCGTCCAACGCCGTGTCCGGTATATTCTCTCGGCACATGGAAGCCAAAGCTTTCCACGTACTTCTGGATCGCAGCAGAAACATCGCCAACCCGATTCCCGGAGACCATCTTGCTGATACCGATCTCCAGGGCTTGTTTGGTCACATCCATCAGAGTCTGCACCTGAGGAGAAACCTCCTCCACCCCAGCTGAAAATGCTGAGTCGGCTACAAACCCGTTATACACCGTCCCGCAGTCAATCGAAACCAGATCACCCGGTTTCAGTTCCCGTTTTCCGGGGATGGCATGCACCATCTCTTCATTGACACACGAATTGATGGTAGCAGGATACGGTGTCGGCCCGGGATATCCGAGGAAGGCCGGGACAGCGCCATGGTCACGGATGACCGTTTCGGCAATCTTATCCAATTCGCCGGTGGTCACGCCAGGCCGAATGGCCTCGCGGACCGCTTGCAGCGCCTTGGCATTGATCCGCCCAGCATCCCGCATAATCTCGATTTCTTCCTGGTTTTTAATAACCACATTTCGTTCCCAGGCTATCATAACTCTCTCTTTACTAACCTCAATCCACTGACGGGACAACCGCCAGCAGGTCTTGATTCACTTGTTCAATTTCTTGGTTACCGTCAATCTGCTCCAGAACACCGGTTACCTCATAGTATTCAATCAGAGGCGCCGTTTGTTCCTGATACACACGGATGCGGTTTGCAACCGTTTCGGGCGTATCGTCCGGGCGCTGATAAAGTTCCGAGCCGTCCAGGTCGCAGATGCCGGACTGCTTGGGCGGATTGAACAGGGTATGGAAGACATGTCCATTTTCCCTGCAGGTCCACCGTCCGGTCAGCCGGGCCATCAGTACCGATTCCGGCACCTCGATGAGCGGGACCAACCCGATCTTGTAGCCCAATTCTTCCAGCATGGCATCCAGGGCTTTTGCCTGAGCAGCAGTCCGGGGGAAACCATCCAGAATGGCGCCTTTGGCGCAATCCGGGCGGGAGAGGCGGTCCTTGACCATCGAAATGGTCACATCATCAGGGACCAGATCGCCCTTCTCGATGTAACTGGAGGCCAGTTTGCCCAAGTCTGTTTTGTTTTTAATGTTCTCCCGAAAGAGATCACCCGAAGATACATGCGGTAACCCCAGCTTTTCACTTAATTGCTTGGCCTGGGTTCCTTTTCCAGCGCCGGGCGCACCCAGCATCACCATGAAAACGGGCATTCGTCTTTCTCCTTGCTACTTCACCAACAGCGATTCGTCGTAACCGTGGACTTTCAGTTCTGCTTCAATGTTGAAGAACGTATCGCGGACAACACCAACCACGATCAGCAAGCCGGAGGAGTTGATCAGGAAAGATCCACCACCACCAATGGTTGCCAGGTCGGGCACCAACAGCGTCACCAGGTAAGGCAGTACGGCGATCACCCCCAGGAACAATGCCCCAGGGAAAGTGATGCGGCGCAGTACCCGGGAAAGGTAAGACTGCGTCGGCGCGCCGCGGCTGACACCGGGGATTTGCGCCCCCGAACGTTTCAGGTTTTCGCCATAGTTCTGCTGGGAGAAAAGCACATCCGTATAGAAGAAGGCGAAGCCAACCACAAAGAAGAAGTTGATCAGCCAATAGAGACCGCTGGTGACAACAAAATTCACCGAGATCCAGGCGGCCATATTGGCTACCCAGGGAGTCTCGGAGTTTGCCACAAACCCGGCAAACATGCCAGGGAACTGCAGCAGCGCCGAGGCAAAAATCAGCGGGATCATCCCGGCCATGTTCACCTGCAGGGGCAGTGTACCTTTGACCGGCATGGACATGCGGTTGCCTACCCGGCGTCCCGGATACATTACCGGGATATTACGCCGCCCCTGCTGCACAAACACAATCACAAAGATCGTTAGAATGGTGATCAGCAGGATGGCCCCAATCCCGATCCAGCGGATGCTGGGATCCAGACCATAGGTGGTCGGCGCATTCCAGATGCTCAGGTAGGAGGAGGGCAGCTGCGCAATGATTCCGGCAAAGATCAACAGGGAGAGACCCTGCCCTCGGATACCATGTTCGGAGATCAGCTCTCCAAGCCAAATGGCAAACATGGTGCCAGCTGTCATCGAGATGATGATCGTTGCTGACCGGAGGGCATTGGCCCCTGCTCCAAATCCGAAACCGGGGATGATGGGAAGACCACCCAGGTTGGAAACCACCTGGATCTGGCCGAAGGCCGTCAGCGCGCCCATCAGGATCGCAAGGCGGTAAGTGCTCTTTTCCATCCATTTACGCCCTTCGTTGGGATCGTCCTCCATCCGCGCCTGCCAGGCAGGGATGATCGGCACCAGCAGCTGGATGATGATCTGAGCAGTAATGTACGGGTAAACGCCCATCCCAAGGATTGAGAATTGCCGCAAGGTACCCCCAGAGATCAGGTTCACCATGTTCAGGAAGTTTGCCCCTGCCGTGGAGCCACCCATAATGGCGTCCAAAGCCTGGGTATCCACACCGGGAACCCGGATTTCGGCAACAAAACGGTAAAGCACCAGCAAAGCAAAGGTGATCAATAATTTTCTGCGGATGTCAGGAGCAGTCCATAAGTACCGCCAGCCAGCACGTTTCATCTATTTTCTCCTTGGGTTTGCTTAGGCGATTTCAAGAATTTCAACACTGCCACCGGCAGCTTCGATCTTCTTGCGGGCTCCGGCAGTGATGCGGTGAACGCTGACCTTGTAGGCCTTGGAGACATCCCCACGTCCCATCAAAACAACCGGTAATGTCGGCTTCCGCAGCAAACGGGCTTCTTCCAAAGTCTCAGGGTTGATCTTGGCATTGGCTTTGAAATCAGCCAATTGGTCCAGGTTGATCTCGTTATATGCCTGCTGGAAAGGCGGGGTGAACCCACGCTTGAAGGGCAACCGGCGATAAAAAGGCAGGTTGCCGCCCTGGCGATAGAGCTTTCCACCGGCTCCCGCGCGGGCGCCATAGCCTTTGGTACCTCGGCCGCCGGTTTTCCCGCCTTTGCCACTGGTACCGCGTGCAATACGAATTCGGGATTTTTTCTTCCCTTCGTTGGGTTTCAGGTCGTGTAACTTCATCGACTTTACCTTTATTCTTCCACTACAACCAGATGGGAGACCTTGGCAATCATGCCGCGGATCACTGCGGAATCTGTATGTTCCACCGTCTGGTTCACTTTTTTCAAGCCCAGGGCGATAACTGTGCCCTTTTGCCGTTGGGAATATCCAATCGGGCTTTTTACCAACGTGATTTTCAGAGTTTTTGTCTTAGCCACGTTTCCGCTCCCAGAAGGGCAGCAGCTCTTCCACCTTCTTGCCGCGCAGGCGGGCGGTATCCTCGATAGACTTGAGCTGATCGAGGGCGTCCATAGTCGCCTGAACCACATTAAGGATATTGGCGCTGCCCTGAGATTTAGTCAGGATATCCTGTACACCAACCGACTGGAGGACGGCACGCACACCACCACCGGCAATCAGCCCCGTACCAGGGGAAGCCGGTTTGAGGAATACACGGGCGCCGGCAGTTTTGCCAACCACCGCATGTGGAATGGTGTTCTTGTACAGGTTGACACGGTGCATATCTTTGCGTGCGCGTTCGGTTGCTTTATTGATGGCATCGGGTACGGTGTTGGCTTTGCCAACCCCTACACCCACCTGACCAGCTTTATCGCCGACCACTACCGTCACACGAAAGCCGAAACGGCGGCCACCCTTCACCACTTTGGCAACACGGGTGATGTCAATCGTGCGCTCTTCAAGTTCTGATTCAAAATCGGATCTGTTAAATTCGCTCATATTGCTCTCCTGCCTTAGAACTCAAGGCCACCTTTACGGGCGCCTTCTGCCAGCGCCTTGACCCGGCCAATGTACTTGAAGCCACCACGGTCAAACACCACTTGAGAAATTCCTTTCTCCTTGGCGCGTTCGGCAACAGCCTCACCAACCAGGCGAGCCTGTTCTGTTTTTGTTTTTCCATCGCACTTACTGCGCAGGGCTTTGTCGATGGATGAAGCAGAGACCACGGTCAAACCGGCTTCATCGTCAATGACCTGAGCGTAAATATCCGTCAGGCTGCGGAACACAGCCAGGCGCGGACGTTCGGGCGTACCGGCAATGTGTTTGCGCACTCGCTGATGGCGTTTAATGCGTGCTTCTTTCCGATTAATTCTAGCCATTTTATAAACCTCTACACCTTACCAGCTTTACCAGCTTTACGGCGGACATGTTCACCGCGATACCGAATGCCCTTGCCCTTGTAGGGCTCTACCGGGCGTAAACCGCGGATCTCTGCAGCCACCTGGCCGACAACTTGCTTGTTGTAGCCGGAAACTCGAATGACATTATTGCGTTCCAGCACCTCGAATTCGATTCCCTCGCGAGGGACTACATCAATCGGGTGGGAATAGCCCAGGTTCAACAACAGGTTCTTGCCCTGCATTTCTGCACGGTAGCCAACCCCGTTGATCTCTAGGAATTTTTCAAAACCTTTGGTTACGCCTTCTACCATGTTGTTGATCACGGCACGGGCAGTACCATGCATCGAGCGGTGGTACTTTTCTTCACTCAGGCGGTCCACACTCAGCGTTCCATCATCCAGGGTGATCTTGATCACCGGGGGGAAGGTGTGGGAAAGCTCGCCTTTGGGCCCTTTTACGCGGATGTGTGTACCTTTAATTTCAACATCCACGCCGCTGGGCACTTCAATCGGTAAGCGTCCTACTCTAGACATTTCAACATACCTCCATGTTTATCCTCTTGCAGGATGGCAATGGTCTGCTACGCTTTTCCCATGGAGTTTTCCCAAAGAGAAAACTCCGAAGGATTTGCGAAGCAAATCCTCTACCAAACCTTACAGAGCACCTCGCCGCCGACCCCGATCTGACGGGCACGCTGCCCGGTCATGACGCCTTTGGGTGTCGAGAGTATTGCCACGCCCATACCAGAAAGGATCCACGGAATGTTTTCCTTCTTGGTGTATACCCGGCATCCGGGTGAGCTGACACGTTCCAGACCGGTAATTACCGGACGGCGGGTCCTGCGTTCGCCGATGTATTTCAGGCGGACACGTAAAATTTTAATGTGGGGCAAATCGCCATCCACAACTTCATACCCTTCAATGTACCCTTCTTCTTTGAGAATTTGGGCAATAGAGGTTTTCACTTTCGAGCTTGGCATGGAGACAGACTTGTGTTCTGCCATGATGCCGTTTCGAATCCGGGTCAACATATCGGAAATGGGATCGTTTACTGTCATTTCTCACTCCACCTACCAGGATGATTTGGTTACGCCAGGGATTTTGCCCTCAAGAGCCAGCTCTCGGAAGCAGATCCGGCAAAGACCAAACCGACGGATATAACCGCGCGGACGACCACATTTCATACAGCGGTTGCGAACCTGGTTGGAATATTTTCGCCTGGATTCCCGAATAATCATCGATTTTTTTGCCATAATTTCCTATCCTTCGCTTGCAAAGGGCATGCCGAGCAGACGCAGCAGTTCGCGTCCGCCTTCGTCATTTACCGCGCTAGTTACAATCGTTACTTCAAAACCGCGTATTTTGTCAATTTCATCGTAGCTGATCTCAGGGAAGATCAACTGCTCATGAAAGCCCAGGGTATAGTTACCGCGGCCATCAAATGAGTCCGGGTTGACCCCACGGAAGTCGCGCATACGGGGAAGCGCAATGCTCATCAGGCGGTCCAGGAAAGACCACATCCGCTCTCCGCGCAGGGTTACCTTGGTGCCGATTGCCCGACCTTCACGCAGCTTGAAGTTCGCGATGCTCTTGCGAGCAATGGTCACTACCGGTTTTTGGCCTGTGATTTTGGTCAGGTCTTCTACTGCTGCATCCAGCGATTTGGCGTTTTCCAACGCTTCGCCCAAACCAATGTTGAGCACAATCTTCTGGACGCGCGGCACTTCCATTACATTATCCAAATTGAGCCGTTCTTTGAGGGCGGACACAACTTCGTTATCGTATTTTTCTTTTAGTCTAACGGCCATTGCAAACCTCCACGCTAATCAATATCTTTGCCGCATTTTCGGCAAACGCGATACGGCAGGCCGTCTTCGTCCCGGCGAATGCCCACACGGGTCATTTCATTACATTGCGGGCATACCAACATCACATTAGAGATGTCAAATGAGCCTTCAAATTCGATGATCCCGGGGTTCATCGTCCGGCCTTCTGCCTGGAACTGGCGCTGGTGCTTTTTGCGCATGTTGACGCCCTGCACCACGATCCGGTTCTCTTTGGGCAGCACCCGGATGACTTCGCCGCGCTTGCCTTTGTCGTCGCGCGGGCCGGTAATCACCTGTACGGTATCGCCACGTTTGATCTTCATCTTCTTAGTCATACTTCACCTTTACTTCCGCTGCTGTTCTCACCGAACTAGAGCACTTCCGGGGCTAAGGAAACAATGCGCATGTAACCAAGCTCACGCAGTTCCCTGGCCACCGGCCCAAAAATGCGGGTGCCTTTCGGGTTTTTCCCATCATTATCCAGAATGACAGCAGCGTTGTCATCGAAGCGGATGTAAGAGCCGTCCTTCCGGCGCCATTCTTTGGCAGTCCGGACGATCACAGCCTTGACCACATCGCTTTTCTTCACACTACCCTGCGGGGTTGCAGATTTTACCGTAGCAACCACTACATCCCCGACATAACCATAGCGACGAATGGAGCCACCCAGCACCTTGATGATCAGCAGCTCGCGGGCGCCGGTGTTATCGGCCACTTTTACTCGAGATTCTACCTGGATCATCGTTAGGCCTCCGGCAACTCATCCGAATATTCGGCTGATTTGACGATGGATTCCACTGCCCAGCGTTTGGTCTTGGAGATCGGTTTGCTTTCCACAATCACAACCTCATCACCTACGCTGCAGTTCAGTTCATCGTGTGCTTTGACGCGCTTGTCACTGGTGACAACTTTGCGGTAAAGCGGATGGCGGAAGCGGCGGGTCAGTTCTACCACTACGGTCTTTTCCATTTTATTTCCAACAACTACGCCAGTTAAACGTCGACGAGTGTTCATGCTTCACCTTCCTTATTTTCTGCTGCTGCTCGCTCAGTGATGACCGTTTGCAGACGGGCAATTTTGCGGCGGGTGAACCGGATCTGGTTATGATCGGTCAGTTCGCCGGTGGTCAACTGAAAACGCAAACGCATCAGCGCTTCGCGGGCATCATCCAATTCTGCCAGGATGTCTTCCATGCTCATATCTCTAATTTCAGCAGCATCCATCATGAGCCTCCTGCACGTTCATGCGCAGCCACAATCTTGGTCTTGACCGAGATTTTATACTTGGCGCGTGTCAGCGCTTCGTGCGCTATATCTTCAGGCATACCGCCCACTTCGAACAGGACCCGGCCGGGTTTTACCACCGCAGCCCAAAATTCCACTGCGCCTTTACCTTTACCCATACGGGATTCAGCCGCACGTTGGGTAATCGGTTTGTCGGGGAACACCCGGATCCATACCTTACCGCGACGGCGAGCAGCACGCACAATCGCACGGCGGGCAGCCTCTAGCTGGCGGGCAGAGACCCATCCAGGTTCGAGTGCCTGCAAGCCATATTCACCGAACTGCACTTCAGCGCCACGACGGGCCATGCCCCTCATGCGGCCGCGCATCTGCTTGCGGTGTTTTACTCGTTTTGGCATTAACATAATCAAAACCTCTTATTTCTATAATCGCGACCCGGCTTACTCGCTAACGTAAACGCCTTCGGTGCTTTCGATTTCTTCTTCCTCTCTAGAAGGAAGGATTTCGCCTTTGTAAATCCAGACTTTAATGCCAATCACGCTGTAGGTAGTCACTGCTTCGCCAACGGCATAGTCAATGTCAGCGCGCAGGGTGTGCAGCGGCACACGGCCTTCACGCAGCCATACCCGGCGGGCCATATCGGATCCACCCACACGACCGGCAACTTCGATCTTTGCACCTTCAGCACCTGCCCGCATGATCTGGGACAACGCCCGGCGCATGGCACGGCGGTAGCTGATGCGGCGTTCGAGCTGCTCGGCAATATTCTCTGCAACCAGAAACGCATCCAGGTCCGGATCTTTGATCTCTTTGATCTGGAGATCGATTTTCTTTCCTACCAGTGTTTCCAGGTCTTTCCGCATCGTCTTGACATTTTCGCCTTTGCGGCCGATCAGCACGCCCGGTTTGGCAGTGTGCACAAAGATGCGCACGTTGCCAGGGAACCGTTCGATCTCAACACGGGAGATGCCTGCGCGCGGGGAATGTTGGCGGACCATCTTGCGGATGGCAAAATCCTGGTGGAGTTGTTCAGTGTAATCTTGGCCTTCTGCGTACCAACGCCCATCCCAGGTCTTATTGACACCCAGGCGAAAACCAATCGGATTAACTTTTCGACCCATATCTTACTCCTCTTCCTATTTCTCGTCTCGCTCGCGCAAGATCACAGTTACATGCGAATACCGACGCAAGCGGGGCTTGTAGCGCCCTCGGCCACCGAAGCGGCCTCTCTTTAGGGTGCGGCCTTCATCTGCAAAGATCTGATGCACATACAGGTTGTTCCGGCTGATGCCGAAGTTCTCTTCTGCATTGATCATGGCAGAACGGACGACTTTATGTACCGGGTCTGCTGCCCCATTGGGGACAAATTTGAGCAAATCCAAAGCGTCTACCACATCCTTCCCGCGGACCAGGTCTACGACCAGGCGGGTTTTTTGCGCCGAGATAGGAAGACCTTTGACAACAGCTTTATAATCATTCGCCATTGATATTCTCCTATCTTCGTTTCTTTTCCTGAACATGACCGCGGAACGTGCGGGTGGGTGCAAATTCTCCCAGCCGGTGCCCGACCATATTCTCGGTGATGTAAATCGGCACGTGGCGGCGGCCATCATGGACAGCAATGGTGTGCCCGACCATCTGGGGGAAGATGGTGCTGGCGCGGCTCCATGTGCGGATTACTTTCTTTTCATTTTTTTCATTCATCATCTCTACTCGTTTGAGCAGTTTCGGTTCGATGAATGGTCCTTTTTTAAGTGAGCGTCCCATAATTCAAACTCCAATTTTCCTAGCGGCGTTTCTTCCGACGGCGACGTACAATATATTTATCCGTCTGCTTGTTCCGACGGGTGCGGTAGCCCAGGGTTTTCTGACCCCAGGGGGTCTTCGGGCTGGCCATACCGATCGGAGAGCGGCCTTCACCACCACCATGTGGGTGGTCACGCGGGGTCATCGCAGAACCGCGAACGGTCGGGCGGATGCCTTTGTTGCGCTTGCGTCCGGCTTTCCCCAGACGGATATTGCCATGGTCTACGTTCCCGATCTGCCCAATGGTCGCGAAGCAGACTTGCCGTACCAGCCGCACCTCACCAGAGGGGAGCCGCACCTGGGCATAATCGCCTTCTTTCGCCATCAACTGAGCAGAAGCGCCCGCAGAGCGAACCATCTGCCCGCCTTTGCCCTCTTTCAGTTCGATGTTATGGATCATCGTACCGGTGGGGATGTTGGCAATCGGCAGAGCGTTACCGGGGCGGATGTCGGCATCCGGGCCGGACTGCAGTTCGTCGCCTACGCGCAAGCCCACCGGGGCAAGGATGTAGCGTTTTTCGCCATCGGCATAATTCAGCAGCGCCAGGCGAGCCGTCCGGTTCGGATCGTACTCAATCGTGGCGACTTTCGCAGGGATACCATGCTTATCGCGCTTGAAATCTACCAAGCGGATCTTCCGCTTGCTGCCGCCACCACGGTGGCGGACTGTGACACGTCCATAGCTATTCCGGCCACCGCGTTTGCGGTTGGGGACGATCAGGCTTTTTTCCGGGGAAGAAGAAGTGATCTCCTCGAAAGTGTAGCTGGTCATGTCCCGACGGCCGGGAGATGTGGGTTTATATTTCTTTACAGCCATTAGTAAACCCCTTCGAAGATGTCAATCGTTTCACCAGGAGCCAGCGTAATGACCGCCTTTTTGTAAGGCTTGCGCCGGTTTACCAACCGGCGGCTGTTCCCAGCCATTTTCTTCTTACCCGGAGCAATGCTTACATTCACCCGGGTGACTTCGACATTGAATATTAATTCCACGGCATCCTTGATCATCGGTTTGGTTGCATAGCTTGCAACTTCAAAAACCACCTGGTTCAGTTTGCCATTCTGGAAGTTCGATTTTTCTGTGATGATCGGTCGCCGAAGGACTTCATAAAGATTGGTCGTCATAATTTACCTCTCTCGCCTATTTCCCTAAGTGTTCGGAGATCACATCAATTACCTGCACGGGCATAATGATTTTCTCATAGCCCAGCAGGTCACGCACATTCAGGTAGCTGGCAAGCAGTGTTTTGGCGTAGGGCAAGTTGCGGGCAGAGCGAGCTACGAGGTTTTCGTTCTCGCCTTTTGCCGGCAGCAGGATCAACGCAGTGCTTTCGCCGACCAAACTTTGGAGTGCAGCGTGCATCTCTTTTGTCTTCGGTTCGTTTAGTTTCAGTTCATCCACGACAACAATCTCTTGCTCGCCTGCCTTGGCAGAGAGCGCAGACCGCAGCGCTGCCCGGCGCATCTTCTTGGGCATATCCTTCTCGTATGAGCGAGGTTTGGGAGTGTGGATCTTGCCACCGCCAACCCATTGGGCAGCACGGTTGGAACCCTGTCGGGCCCGGCCGGTACCTTTTTGGCGGAAGGGCTTGGCCCCGCCACCGCTAACCTCACTGCGCCCTTTGGTGCTGTGGGTGCCCCTGCGGGCATTGGAGAGTTGGCGGACATACGCCTGGTGCATCAAATCGACATTGACAGGCGCTTCAAAAATTTCTGCAGGCAGTTCAACCGTTTCGCTGGTTTTCTTGCCATTCAAGGTGTAAACGTCTACTTTCATGGTTTACTTCGCGTAAGTAATTGCCAGCGGGCAACTACTGTTTGCGCGCCTCCTTTATCATTACCACCCCACCTTTGGAGCCGGGGACTGCGCCGCGGATTCCAATGAGGTTGCGATCTGCATCCACCAGGGCTACTTTGAGGTTCTGAACGGTGACCCGTTCGTTGCCCATCCGTCCCGGCATTTTCTTCCCTTTGAAGATGCGTCCGGTCCCGGAAGTAGCGCCAACCGAACCAACTGAACGCTGGCGGTCGGACTGACCATGGGTGATGGGTCCACCGGCGAAGCCGTGGCGTTTCATTGCACCGGCAAAACCTTTACCTTTGCTGGTGCCAATCACGTCCACATATTCGCCAACTTCAAATACACCGGCGGTTACTTTATCGCCTACCTTGAGTTCGGTGTCTTTCACCCGGAACTCGCGCAAATACCGGAGTGGCGGCGCACCTGCATTTTTCAGGTGACCGAGCTGACCTCCGGATAAACGGGCAGGCTTAGATTCGCCGAATCCCAGCTGCACTGCACTGTAGGCCTCAGATTGAGGAGTGCGCACCTGGGTAACATAGCAAGGCCCAGCTTCGATTAAGGTGATAGGCACAGCATTGCCTTCCTCATCGAAAATCTGGGTCATACCGATTTTCTTGCCAATAAGCCCTTTTAACATCAGTTGTGCTCCTAGTTTTATAAATTTTGCAGGGAATGGCAGCCGGGCTGGGCTTCATCATCCCTTAGTAGTGTAGTCAGCCACCTCACGGAAAGCGCTTTTGTGGCTTCCCCATTATGGGGTGGCTCTTTCACCACTATTTGCTGTACGGGTAATCCCGCACAGCCTGTTGTTTAAACCGGATTGCACTAGGTTGATGCAACCCGGCATTCACCAAATAAGTTAGATTTTGATCTCGATATCCACGCCGGCCGGAAGGTTCAGACGCATCAGCATGTCGATGGTCTTGGAATCCGGATCCAGCACGTCAATCAGACGGTTGTGCGTTCGAATTTCAAAGTGCTCGTGAGAGTCTTTATCAATAAAGGTCGAACGCCGGACAGTGAACCGTTCACGCTTGGTGGGCAGGGGCACTGGGCCAACTACCCGGGCGCCGGTTCGTTCAGCGGTCTCTACAATCCGCTTGGCGGACTGGTCGAGTACCCGATGGTCAAATGCTTTCAAACGAATGCGGATTTTTTGCTTAACTGCCATGGTCTTAGTCCAAAATCTCGGTGATCACGCCAGCGCCGACCGTCAGGCCGCCTTCGCGGATCGCAAAGCTGGAACCCTGCTCCAACGCCACAGGCGTGATCAGTTCCACCTTCAGGTTCACCCGGTCTCCCGGCATCACCATCTCGACACCTTCCGGCAGGGTGATCTCTCCGGTCACATCCAGCGTCCGGATGTAGAACTGCGGCCGGTACCCGGTGAAGAATGCATTGTGCCGTCCACCTTCGTCTTTCCGCAGCACGTACACTTCGCTCATGAACTTCTTGTGCGGCGTGATCGACTTCGGTTTTGCCAGCACCATCCCGCGTTCCACTTCGTCCCGGTTGATGCCGCGCAGCAGCAGACCGGCGTTGTCGCCTGCCATGCCTGTTTCCAGCTGCTTGTGGAACATCTCGATCCCGGTCACCACTGTGTTGCGAACTGCATCCTGCAGACCGACGATCTCTGCCGGGTCGTTCAGCTTCACCGTGCCGCGTTCGATACGTCCCGTCACCACCGTGCCGCGTCCTTTGATCGAGAACACGTCTTCGATCGACATCATGAACGGTTTGTCGATCTCGCGCTCCGGTTCCGGAATGTATTCATCCACCACCCGCAGCAGCTCCACGATCGAGGCGTATTCCGGCGCATTGACGTCCGTGCTGTCGCTTTCCAGTGCCGCCAAAGCGCTCCCGCGCACGATCGGGGTCTCGTCTCCCGGGAACCCGTATTCGTCCAGCAGCTCGCGCAGTTCCATCTCCACCAGCTCCAGCAGCTCTTCGTCGTCCATCATGTCGACCTTGTTCAGGTACACCACGATGCTCGGCACTTCCACCTGCTTCGCCAGCAGTACGTGCTCCCGCGTCTGCGGCATGGCGCCATCCGGCGCTGCCACCACCAGGATCGCTCCGTCTACCTGCGCTGCACCCGTGATCATGTTCTTGATGTAGTCACGGTGCCCGGGCATGTCCACGTGGGCGTAGTGTCGCTTCTCGGTCTCGTACTCAACATGCGAAATGTTGATCGTAATACCGCGTTCTTTTTCTTCCGGCGCATTGTCGATGGTGTCGAACGCACGGAAGTCCCCGTGCCCGCCCATGGCTGCCACTTTCGTGATCGCTGCCGTCAGCGTGGTCTTCCCGTGGTCAATATGGCCCATCGTTCCCACGTTCAGGTGGGGTTTACTTCGATCGAATACTTGCTTTGCCATCAATCTTTCTCCTTAATTATCTGTTCAGCTAATTTCGAGAGCCTCCAATGGGATTTGAACCCATGACCTCATTCTTACCAAGAATGCGCTCTGCCGACTGAGCTATGGAGGCAGAAGTTCTCCTTCGCTGAGATTCTGAAGGAACCTGACAAATTATTCCTTCAAGCTCGGTTGTTGGAATGCCGCTTCCATTGAAGGAGCTTCATTCATCTAAAGAAGTTGCCGATGGCAACTTCTTTGTGGGCAGGGAGGGATTCGAACCCCCGAAGTCGTCTGACAACTGATTTACAGTCAGTCCCCTTTGGCCGCTTGGGTACCTGCCCATTTTTGCTATGCTAACCGTTGTCGGCTAGAGAGTAAGACTGAAGCTTTCAGCCTCACTCGCTAACTACCAACAAGCCACCAATCGGATTCGAACCGATGACCCATCGCTTACAAGGCGATTGCTCTACCGACTGAGCTATGGTGGCGGGCAATTGCTCCGCACAGGTTCGCCACCGGGTTACGAAGCGAATGTATAATCTCTCCGATGCATCTCACTGACTTTTCAGTCCGGTGAGTTCTTACATTACATAGCTATTAATGTACTACGCCAAGCCAAACGATTATACCAGAATGAACCTATCAATACAAGATTTTCTCTTGTCTGAGCCAGCGAAAAAGTTTACTGTGAAACGCGCCGCGCGTCAATGGTTAAAGACACAATTGCCAAAGATCGGCCTTATTTTACTGCCGCGCCGCCAACGCCAGGTAAAGCGCCACCGAACCGGCCACCGCCGCGTTCAGCGACTCGATCTGCCCGCGCATCGGCAGGCGCATCAGCACATCGCAGCGGTCGCGCACCAGGCGCCGCATGCCGTCCCCTTCGCTGCCCACCACCAGCGCCAGCCCGCCTTTCAGGTTCACCCGGTCCGCCGGCTGGGATTCAGGGCCACCGTCCAGGCCGATTGCCCAGACATCTTCATCCTTGAGAATTTGCAGCGCCTGGGCCAAATTCACCTGTGTCACCAGCAGATGTTCGCTGGCCCCGGAAGATGAACTGACCACTGCCGGGGTGATCGTGGCCGTGTGGGCCAGCGGCAGCAGCACCCCATGCACGCCCACAGCTTCGGCTGTGCGCAGCAGTGTGCCCAGGTTCTGCGGGTCCTGCAGCGCATCCAGCACCAGCATAAAAGGCGCTTCCTCGCGGGCCGCAGCCAGCGCCAGCATATTGCTCAGCCCGGCGTAGGGGTAATCCCCCACCTGGAGCGACACGCCCTGATGGTTCCGGTCGATCTTATCCAGTTCCTGCCGGGGGACATAGGCGACAGATACCCCGCGTTTGCGGGCAAGGCCAACAATCTCCGCCAGGCGGCCTTTTTCCTGCGCCCCCTGGGCTACCTGCAAGCGAAAGAACTTGCGCCGGTTTGCCCGCAGGGCCTCATAGATCGGGTTGCGTCCATACAGCCATTCACTCATTACTTCTGCTCATTTCGTTTCGTCAAAAAACCGGCAGCGAGCATCTTCACTCCCGCTGCCGGTGTCAAACGCATTATCAGGCGCAGGGGGTCACTCCCAACGCCAGGTAGTGCCTTCCTTGGTATCTTCCAGCACCACCCCTAAAGCTTTCAGCTCATCCCGCACCTTGTCCGAAAGCGCCCACAGCTTCTCGCCGCGCAGGTCTTTGCGCACTTCGATCAACAGATCGATGAAAGGCGCTGCGCCAGCCGTATCCTCGGATGCCTTCGCCAATGTCAGGCCAAGCACACCGCCCAGTTCCAGCAGCAGATCCTGCGCCGGGGTAATCTCTTCCACGGTGGCGCTGGCATCACGCGCCTGGTTGATCGTGCGCACCAGGTCGAACATGTACCCCAACGCTCCTGCCGAGTTAAAGTCATCGTCCATCGCATCCATGAAACCGGAGCGGGTGGTTTCCACCTGTTCGTTAAGTGCGGTTTTTGCCTCTTCGCTGGCCCCGCTGGCTTCCGGGAAGGCCGGTCGCAGCCCGCCGCGCAGACGTTCCAGCGCCCGCTCGGTCTGGTCCAGCACCTCATCGCTGAAGGTCAACGGGCTGCGGTAGTTGGAATTCAGGATCAGCACACGCAGCACATCCGGGTCGCGTTTGGAGAGAAAGTCTTCAATCGTCACCAGGTTGCCCAGGGATTTGGACATTTTCTCCCCGGAAAGCTGCATCATGCCGTTGTGCAGCCAGTATTTGGCAAACTGCTTGCCGGTATAGCTCTCGGATTGGGCGATCTCGTTCTCGTGATGTGGGAAAACCAGGTCGTTCCCGCCGCCGTGAATATCGATCTGTTCGCCCAGATGCTCAATCGACATCACCGAGCATTCAATATGCCAGCCGGGGCGCCCTGGCCCCCAGGGGCTTTCCCAGAAGGGTTCGCCGGGCTTGGCCGATTTCCACAGGGCAAAGTCCATCGGGCTCTCCTTGCGGGAGTCCACATCGATCCGGCTGCCGGATTCCATATCGTCCACCTTGCGGCGGGAGAGCTTGCCATAATCGTCATCTTGCGCTACACGGAAGTACACATCCCCTTCCACTTCATAGGCATAGCCTTTATCGATCAGCCCCTGCACCACCCGGATGATATTCTCAATCTCTGTGGAAACCCGCGGGTAAACTGTCGCCGGGAGAATATTCAATTCCCTGAGTTGCTCGTCAAACTGCTTGATATACCGTTCGGCCAGGGCCTGCGCTTCGACCTCTTCATACTGCGCCCGCATGATGATCTTATCGTCAACATCCGTATAGTTCATCACATGGCGCACATGGTAGCCTTTATATTCCAGGTAACGGCGGATAATATCAAACACCAGGCTGGACATCCCGTGTCCCACATGGGCTTTATCGTATACGGTTGGGCCGCACACGTACATGGTTACTTCGTCGGGGTTCAGCGGCTGAAAGTCTTCTTTTTGTCGCGTCAGCGTGTTATATACTCGCAGCGTCATATCCTTGCTCCATATTTCTAAAAATCATCCTCGGGCTTGGAGAAGATCATCCGGCCCGCAGCAGTTTGCAGCACTTTGGTCACCACTGTGGGGATCTCCTTCCCGATATATTCATTGCCATCCTGCACCACCACCATGGTGCCATCGTCCAGGTAGCCGATCCCCTGGCCCTGTTCGCGCCCTTCCTGGATCACACGAACTTCAAGGGTCTCGCCGGGCAGATACACCGCCTTGACCGCATTGGCCAGCTCGTTGATGTTCAGGATGGTCACCCCCTGGATCTCAGCCACACGGTTGAGGTTATAGTCATTCGTCAGCACCGGGACACGCATTTGCCGGGCCAGGATCACCAATTTATCATCTACCGCATTGGTGCCTTCCACGTCAATATCGCTGATGCGCACGGAAATGGATGTATCTTTCTGCAGCTGAGCCAGCACCTCCAGGCCGCGGCGGCCGCGCTGCCTGCGCAGATTATCCCCGGAATCGGCAATGTACTGCAGTTCATTCAGCACGAAACGGGGGATCACCAGTTCACCAGGCAAAAAGCCTGTCCGGGCAATATCAGCCACGCGCCCGTCAATGATCACACTGGTATCCATCAGGATGATGCGTGCGGATTGCGTTTCACCCGCTGCCCCGTCCGGACTGCGGAGTGTAAAAGTTGAAAGCACCTGGTAAATGTCGTTCTGCCGGGAAACAAACACTGAAACTCCCAGGTAGCAGAAGGCAAGTGCCAAAGCTACCGGCAGCACTTCGCCGAACGGTTGCGGAAGCAGGGAAAGCGGGAAAGCCAGCAGCGCAGAAACCACCAGGCTGACCACCAATCCGAGAATGCCCATGAACAGGGTCTTGGCCGAAACCTGGTTGAGCGTTCTGCGGATAGCGCGGATCGGGCGCGTGGTGAAGTATGGGGTCAGCACCAAACCGGCCACCATCCCCACCATTCCAAATGCTACTGCTCGTACGGCTGCCGGTTCCCCGGCAAGATTACTGAAGAAAATGCCAAACCAAATCCCCCCAATCCCCAAGACAACCATTCCCCCCAGGCGGAAAAAGAACTCTACACTCATCATATACTCCTTTTTCACCCCGCCGCATGTTTCTTGACCTTCTATTAACCAAGAAACGCGCACCTGAAAGTGCCCGCTTCAGCTCGATAAAACACGAGAGCCTGCAATATAATGGTCAATAATCGATGAATAATGACAATAATGCCTTATAGAGCCAGCGGCGCAGGGCCAAAAAATCCTTCAAAATAAATGTTAATAAATCCTGACATGATAATAGCATGTCCCCCGGGCAACGTCAACATTTTAATGGTTAGAAGAGTATATATATCCAATATTGACCGGAAAGTCTCGCTGCGCTGTACCTGCGGCGCAGCGAGACGACTCTTAAATCATGGGGAAACCGTAAATACATCACCCGCACTCACGCCCTGCACCTCCGGGAAGTACAGCTGATACGCCTGTGCCGGGATCACCTGGAACTGACCGGGCTGCGTCACCACCAGGGTATAGGTCAGCTCGTACGTGCCGCCAGGCAGCGATTCTCCTATCCAGGAGATATGCTCATCGTATACCTTCGGCTCTCCAAAGTACCACCACCCCCATCCATTTGCCAGGGGATCCAGCGGATCGTAGGTCTGCCCTTGCTGGGCTTCACCCAGCTGGCTGGTATTCAGGTTTACATCCAGCACCTCTGTCCCCGCAGGAATGTAATCCTCCACCTGGAGATAATGCACCGCATCCGCCAGGTTGACCGTTACCCGCACGGTGACCAGGTCGCCCACAGCCGCGGATTCGATCGGCGTACAGGCCTGGGCAGCGCAGTCTGCGTCTGCGGCATAATAGACCCGCGAAACCCCCACGCCCTGGTCCAGCGGCGCCACCTGCGATACCGGTTGGACCACATTCAGGCTGGCACGGTAATACAGCCGCCCGGTTCCCGGGTCACGTGAGATGGTCAGCGCGTTCGGCAGGTCAGTGAGCAGGCTTTCCAGGCCGGTTTCGGCCACCACCTGGCTGAATTGTTCCACCCCACCGGCCTCTCCCACCGCGAAGGGGTTATCGTTCAGGCTGGCAGAGAAGGCAAACTCACCGCCCAATTCCGCGGTACCGCGCATCACTTCCGTTAGGGCCAGCAAAGCCCAGGAAGTGGCATAAGAAGAACCCCACCCGCCTTCCGCATCCCGGAAGGACATCAGGTAGCGTACTGCATCCGTCACCAACGGCGAGGCCGGGTCCTGCTGGGCCAGCGCATAGATCACGATGGCATTGTTCACCACTTCGGAAGCCATATTCTGCCAGTAGAGGTTGCCGGATTCCCAGTGCGCCCCGCTGGCTGAACGCACCGCACTGCTTTGCAGGTTGGAGAAGAGCGTGTTCACCCAACTTTCACCGGCAGAGTCGGCACTCAGCGAGAGGCCCAACAGCGCCTGTGCCCATGGGCTGAGCTGATCGACGAAATCCAGCAGGCCTACCTCCAGGTCGTAGACCGGGCTGCCGGCCTCTGTCAGCACGTACACCATGAAAGCCGTCCGGTCATAATTCCAGGGGACCTCCGCGCTGGGCGGATTGGCGCTCAGATAGTCGAGCAGGTAGCGCACTGCACTGTCGGTCACATAGCTGTTGACGGCATAACCGGCCTCCCGGGCACGCGTCAGCCCCAGCAGCACATACGCGCTGGTGGATGGGTTGCTGTTTGCCAACATGCGGCTGTCCCAGTTCCACCCACCGTCAAAGTTCTGGCTGCTTTCCAGCTGCTGGATGCTGCCCACCAGGTTGCTTTCCAGCCGCTGGCGCAGAGCATCCGCATCCAGGCCAAACTCCTGGATGGCGCGGTACATTTCAAGGTTGGGCAGGAACCGCGAGACAATATATTCGGTGGATTCGCTTTCGTACCCTTCAAGGATGTCCAGCCCTTCCAGGGTAACTCCGCCCAAAGAGGAAGCCATTTCCAGGCGCAGTGTGCCGCCCTCCGCTTCAAAGCTGCGCGGCACACTGACCAGTTCTGTACGTTCGCCGCCTTCGTCCATCACCCCGGCAGTGGTAAAAGCCTGCGGTGCAAAATAACCCCACACCGGGATACTGCCATCCCCGATCATCACTGCATCGGAATAGCCGCCGCCCTCTGCCAGCACCGTCACTTCCAGTTGCTCGGCATCGTCCACGGTGCCCCACCACCCTACACGCACCCGGCCGTTCGCCGGTATGGTGATGGTTTGCAGGGCTTCTTCCGGGGCATCCAGGGTCACACCGCTTACCTTTAAGGCAAGGTCAACCTCGATCTGATCGGCAGTATTGTTGTGTACCACCACCGCCAACTCCAGGTGGTCGCCAACCACCGCAAAGCGCGGCAGCACCGGGCGCACCAGCAGCTGCTTGGTGGTCACCACTTCCGAGAGCGCTTCACCCACCAGCGTATCCGCCGTCAGCCCGCGCACCATCACCCGCCAGGTCGTCAGGTTATCAGGTAATTGCGCTGCCACGGTGGCCGTACCATCCGGCCCGGTGACCACAGAGGCGTTCCAATAGGCGGTATCTTCAAATTCGGTCCGTATGCTGGTGGACGCAAAATCACCGCCACCGCCGCCCCCCAGACCGCCTGGCATGTCCAGGTAGAAGTCTGCATCCGCCGCCATTGAAATGCCGGTGCGCACGCCCAGCCCCTGCTCGCCGTAAAACGCCGAGACAATATCCGCTTCAAACGGGTCAGCAAGGGCCAGCACGGCTTTATCGACTACAGAGAGCGAGAACGCCCCCTCCAACGGCGCACCGTTCGCATCCGTTACCAGTATAGAGAATGTCACCGGCTCACCAGGCGCTGTGCGCGCCGGCTCGCTGGTCACTTCCACCCGGAGCACCTTAGGGCTCACATCCACAGGCAGGTTCACCACCCCATAGCGGTATCCCAACTGCCCGAAATCTTCCGGGCCGATCAACGTAACGCTCACATACATATTCGGGAGGGCATCCTCCGTCACTTCTACAGGCAGCGAGAGCCCGGAATCGGTGATCTGGATAATCTGGGAGGACATGATCGTATCGCGTTCAGTGGTCACCAGTGCTGCAGCCGGGCCGAGGAACGGGTTGGGGATAAATACGTCAGCCACATCTCCCACAACATAGCTGTCCTTATCCGTCACCAGATCTATCTGGCTGGAATCGAACTGCGGCCATACCGGGAGGCCTTTTCCGCCCACCCAAAACAACATCTGGGAGAGCGCATTCCCGCTGCGCACTTCCATCTGGTAGATACCTGGCGCAGCCGGGGTGAACGGCACGCGGATCTTCCCTTCCCCGTTGGTCTGGAAGCTGGCTTCCGTCAGTATGCTGACCTTCTTCTCGTAATTTGGAAAACCGTAGTTGGTATCGGCAGTGCGTTCCCAGGTGACCTCACCAAAAGAAACCGTCAGATCCTGCACGCCGGCAGGCTGCTTATTCCAATCTACGGCGGCGACATCAAAGATCATTTCGGTCTCCGCCTGTCCCATCCAGGTGTCAGACCGCAGGCCAAAATAGACCGGGGAGGGATGCACGGTCACCGCCTCCCGGTTGGCCACTATCTGGCCGCTTTCGTCCTGCACCAGGGTTTCCACCGTGTAGGTTTGGGTGGAATTGGAAATTTTGGTAGGCAGCGTGAACGAGAAACGCCCGTCCACACCGGTTGTCCCGGTACCGCCGCTCTGCCACTCACCCAGACCGCCGCCCAGATAATCCGCGTACGCCGGAACGAACAGATCCGTCGGGCCGACAATATACCCGGGCAGGGAGAAATAACTGGTGCGCGCATATACGTTCCAGTCCACCGGAACGCCGTCCACAGGCGCATCAAAGAAGTAATCGGCGGCCACTTCCCCGCTCAGTGCAGCGCCTGCAACGATCTCTTTCTGCGCCAGGTTGATGGATAGATCGATGGCGGGTTTGCGGTACTCCGCCACCTGGAAATCGACCCCGTCGCTGTAGCTGGCGTCTTCCACATGCAAGCGGTAATAGCCCGGAATGGCATTCTCCGGCAAGGTGTAGCTGCCGCTGCCGGAGCCGAACGCATCCAGTGAAACCCGCTGTTTTTCCACCTGCTGGCCGCGGGCATCTTCCACCACCACAGAAACTTCAGTGGCATCCGGCAGCTGATAGCGTCCATTGAACGCCTGGCGGCCGATCAGGCGGTAGTCCACCATCTGGCCGGGCCGGTAGATCGGCCGGTCGGTGTACAGGTAATATTGCGCGTGCGGCGGCTGGAAGCTGCCGGTGTAATCAAAGTCCCAGGCGGAGATACCCTGGCTCCAGTCGCTCTTGGCCAGCGAGAAGAACTCGCTCCCAGACTCACCCAGGACGGCATATAAGATCGAATACGGATCTCCTTCAGGCAGGGTCAGGCTGCCGGTAAAGACCCCGCTGCTGTCTGTGCGTCCATCCGCTACCACATCGCCCCAATAGGTAAGGATCTGCACGCGGGCATCCACTACCGGGTTGTTCGTCCGCCGGTCGATGGCCCACACCAACGCATCCGTTGGGCCGACCTTGAAGACCATCTGCACGTTGGTCACCACCGCATACGTAATGGTTGTCTGGGAATACTCCGGCATCGGTTGGGGTTCCAGGCTCAGCCAATACAACCCTGGGGTCAGGCTGTCGCCTGCATTCAGCGGG